>VMFH01000035.1 GCA_007375925.1 Parcubacteria group bacterium Gr01-1014_72
CGTATTAATCAGCAGATGCTCACCGAGGACGACATCGCTTTTCTCATAACACCGCGCTTGAATGCCGCATCCCGCATGGGGGATCCGATGGACGCTTTTCGTCTGCTTGCGACGACGGACGAGATTGAGGCGGATTTTGCGGTAGAACATCTGAATCGGATTAACGATGAGCGGAAGGGCGTTGTCGCCTCAATGGTCAAAGAAATTCGCCATACGGTGAGAGAGCGCTATGGCGACGGCGAGAAAAAAGTGATCGTGGCGGGAAATCCGAAGTGGCGCCCCTCGCTTCTCGGACTTGCCGCATCATCGCTTGCGGATGAAGAATCGTGCCCCGTGTTTCTTTGGGGGAGGGACGGCGGGATGGTGCTCAAGGGCTCGTGCCGTTCAGGCGGTGGCGTGAATGTAGTTATGCTCATGGCCGCGGTTTCGCGCGAGGTTGTGTCGGAATTCGGCGGGCACGCGCAGGCGGGAGGTTTTGCTATAGCCCCTGAACGCGCGCACCTTCTTGAGACAGAACTCCTTCGAGCACTCGCCGCCGCTCCGGCGGAGGCGGCAGAGGAACACGTCTTTCTTGACGCAGTACTTTCGCTTGATGCGGTATCGGAGGCAGTGTACTCGCAGGTTGAGCGGCTCGCGCCTTTTGGTATAGGTAATGAAAAACCCCTCTTTCTTTTTGAAGGGGTTGAGGTCGGAGCGGTTCGTCAGTTTGGGAGAGAGAGACAGCACCTCCTGCTTTCGCTTCCGCGATACGACGGGAGGAACATTGCCGCCATCTCATTTTTTACCGCTCCCGATGCGTGGGGGAAAGAGGTGCGAGAGGGCGACAAAATCAACCTCGTTGCGCACCTTGAAAAATCTTTTTTCCGCGACACACCGGAACTTCGGTTGCGGATTGTTGATATTGTATGAAACCTTACCGCACAGCTTTCTTTTTGTCCGATTTTTGGTATGATAATCACATGACTACGGTAACTATTCCGAAAGAGTTTGCTAAAGACGCACAACTTATCGCTGTGCCGCGTTTTGTGTATGAGGAGTACGTGACAGTACAAAGGAAGATAAAAAGTATGAAGACATTCAGAATGACCGTAGCGGATAAGCGCAAGCTTACCCGTGCTCGCACCAACTTCAAAAAAGGAAATTTCGTGTATTTGAAAGATTTGTAAAGGCATGTCGTGGACACTTGCGGTTGACTCTGCGGCGAATAAACAATGGCGGAGGTTTCCTCATAAAGACCGTGAGCGGATTCGGCTTGCGTTGCATGAGGTTGAAGGTAATCCATTTGGCGGAGACCTCCAAAAGATAAAAGGAGAAGATTTTGTTTGGCGTCGCCGTGTTGGTTCGTATCGGATTAAGTACGAACTGCGAGTATCCGAGAAACTCGTGTATGTGTTCGATATTAAACGTCGCGGTTCTCATACATACTGATTTTCATAATTCCCCTCATGATTTCCGATTCTATAATAATTTTCACCGACGGCTCTTCGCGCGGGAATCCCGGTCCGGGCGGCTGGGCCGCAGTGGTAGTCGGCAAGTTTAAAGTTGGAAGTTTAGAAGTTATAGAATTAGGAGGAAGAGAGGAGCATACCACAAACAATCGTATGGAGCTTACCGCTGCCATCAAAGGGATTTCGGTTGCGTCAGAAATGTTTCAAGTTTCAAGTTTCATGTTTCAAGTTTTTACCGATTCCTCCTACCTTGTGAACGGCATCACGAAATGGGTTCATGGGTGGCAAGAGCGCGGCTGGAAGACGGCGGCGAAAAAAGAAGTGGAGAATCGGGACCTTTGGGAGCGACTGCTTGCGATGGCGGATGGGGAAAAGATAAAGTGGAAGCTTATCGCGGGGCACGCGGGGGTGACGGGAAATGTCCGGTGCGATGACATTGCAACTGCGTTTGCGGACGGGAAAAAACCGACGCTGTATCGGGGGTCGCTGTCGGCGTACCCGATAAAGAATATTTTGAACGTATCGGTGAACAGCTTGCTTGAAGAACGGAAAAAGAGTGCGCGCACGAGGAGCGCCGCGAAGGCGTACTCATATGTCAGTGCTCTTGGCGGAACTGTAGAAATTCACAAAACATGGGAGGAGTGCGAGCGGAGGGTGAAAGGGAAGAGCGGCGCGCGTTACAAAAAAACGGTGAATGCAGAAGAGGAGGCGCGGCTTATATCAAAATGGGGTCGCCAATGATACAACTCGCCCCTTTGGGACGGGTTGGTCATGCGAGTGAGATGCTTGCCTCGTGTGGCGCAGGCAATGGATCGGTGTCCTTTGCGCCTCCGATGGTGATTGCGACGAGGCACACACCTGGTAGCAGTAGGACAATGAGCTCAAGGAGGAGTATCATAGAGGTCCTTTCTACTCTCTAGTATACCATTTTGCACTCTACCCACAAACGCTCCTCTACAGCGTGTTACCATATGGTTCGTGCGCGACAAGGTGTTCTACACGCTCCTCTGCGGTTTCGCGTTCGGGATTCTCATCCGCTCATTTTTTGATTTTGGCGGGGCATTCCCATTCTTCCTCCTCTTTATTGGAGGCGTCCTCCTTTTACTCACACTGATTCACTCTCCGGCGGCGGATTCCCGCGCCATACCGATTCTTACCGCGCTCCTGTTCACGGTTACCGCACTTGGGATGTTCCGCTATGATATCTCCGACTCCCGCCGGTTCAGTGCAACGCCGCTCCTTGAACGGGTGGGGCAGGAGGTTACCCTTGTCGGGGTGATTTCCGAAGAACCGGATGTGCGCGAAGGGAGTACGCTCCTCACGCTCAAAGCGCAGTCTCTCCGTAACGGAGCGGAGGAAATCCCCCAAGCGACCCGCCTCCTTCTTTTCACTGATCACCATCCGTCGTTTGCGTATGGCGATAGGGTGGAGGTTCGCGGGCGCGTTTCGCGACCGGTGCCGTTCATGAGCGAGGACGGTTTGCGCGAGGTTGATTACCCCGCGTTTCTCGCAAAGGACGGCATCTACCTCGTTATGTACCGTCCCGCGCTGACGCGCCTCGCCGCCGGAGAAGGGAATCCGCTTGTGTCCGCACTCCTTTCAGTCAAAAGCGCGTTCGTTCAGAATCTCTCCCGCCTCATTCCGGAACCGGCGGCAAGTCTCCTCGCGGGGCTCCTCGTCGGCGCGAAGCAGTCGCTTGGCGCAAAACTTCTTGATGATTTCCGCACGGTTGGGGTCATCCATATCGTGGTGCTCTCCGGCTACAACATCACGATTGTGGCGGAGTTTTTTATGCGGCTTGTTGGCCGCCTTTCCCGCTACCCACGGCTCTTTGTCGGTGCGCTCGCGATGCTCCTCTTCGCCGTGATGACCGGAGCGTCGGCGACCGTCGTGCGCGCGACTATCATGGCGCTTCTCGTCGTGCTCGCGCGCGCGACTGCCCGCACGTACCTCGTCACGAGAGCGCTTCTCCTCGCGGGGTTTTTAATGATTCTCTACAATCCGAAAATTCTCGTCTTTGATACATCCTTTCAGCTCTCATTTCTTGCAACGGTCGGGCTCATCTACCTCTCTCCTCTCATTCTGCCGTACGTCCGCTTCGTACCGGAGCGCCTGCACCTGCGCGAAGTTGTCGTGGCGACCGTCGCGACGCAGGCGTTCGTGTTTCCCTTCCTGCTGTACAAAACGGGAGTGCTCTCACTCGTCTCGCTTCCCGCGAACCTCCTCATCCTCTCGGCCATTCCCCTCACGATGTTCCTCGGGTTTCTCGCGGGGCTCTTCAGCTTCCTCTCAAGCGCTCTCGCGCTCCCCTTCGCGTGGGGCGCGTACGCGCTCCTCTCGTATGAGCTCCTCGTTGTAGAGTGGTTTGCCCGCGCTCCGTTCGCGGCGGTGACGCTCGCCTCATTCCCCCTCTGGCTCGCGATGCTGTGCTACGCGCTGTACGCGCTCTTCATTGCCCGTGCACAGAGAAATTCTTCTCAATAACCTCCCAGTTGAGATTGGTGAAAAAGTCTTCCACATAATTTTTCTTTCCACTCGGCTGATAGTCGGCCACGTAAGAGTGCTCCCACATATCAAGGGCCAGAATCGTTTTGCAGCCGTTCAATTGTCCTAAGTGTTGCTCATCAACCCACGCATTGAGAAGCCGTTTGGTAAGGGGATCGTAGTAGAGTATGGCCCAGCCGATGCCGCGGGTCAGAGCGATCGATTTGAAACGATTGAGCCAATGGTCCCATGACCCCCATTCTTCTTCTACCGCTTTTTGTAGCAGAGAACCTTTTGTTAGCGAAGTTGAACCACCGGCCAAGGACTCGAAATAATATTCATGATTTACCATCCCGTTGAACTCGAAACCGAATCGCCGCTGGAGTTCGCCGAGAGCGTAGGCATTTTTCTCCGCGTCTTTCGCCATCTCATCTATTTTTTCTAAAATCAGATTGGCGTGCTTCACGTAGCCCGCGTAAAGCTTCAGGTGCTCCTCTGTCGTTTTCGCGGAGATGCCCTTGAGCGCGGGGATATTAAATTTTTGTTCCTCAAATTTTTTCATAGATTTGTAAAAATACGGATAAGGACTACGTCTGCATTCTACCAAAAAATTGAGTCATGGTATATTCGGCGTTCGGAAGCAATCTCTATTTTGTTTGGTGCTAGAATCTACGATACATGGAGAGGGTAAAAGCACAGTTGCATTGGTACGCGCTCGGTTTTTTGTTTTGCCTCACCGCTGTTATTTGGTATGCGGTGTTTGCGGAGGACCGCAGGGGACTTCTCACCGTTTCTTTTCTTGACGTCGGGCAGGGGGATGCGATTTTCATTGATTCGCCCACGGGGGTGCAGGTTCTTCTGGACGGCGGACCGGACCGTTCGGTGCTCCGCGCACTCTCACGCGTGATGCCGTTCTACGACCGCTCTGTTGACGCGCTCGTTGTCTCAAATCCGGACAAGGATCACATCGCAGGTTTTATTGACATCCTCGCGCGTTTCCGCGTCGGCGCCGTCATTGAGCCGGGAACGGTCTCGGAGACGGACACCTACAAAACGCTTGCGGCGGCGGTCGCGGAGGAGGGAGCGGCACGCGTACTCGCGCGCCGCTCCCAATCGCTTGACCTCGGCGGCGGCGCGGAACTTTTGATTCTTTTTCCCGACCGCGACGTTGCGGAGCTTGAGCGCAATACCGGCTCCATCGTCGCGAAGCTCACCTACGGGCAGACGTCGTTTCTCCTCATGGGAGACGCGCCGAGCGCGATTGAGCGCTACCTCGTCATGCTTGACGGCAAGCGTCTCAACGCGGATGTCCTGAAGGTGGGACATCACGGCTCGCACACATCCACCTCTGAAGAACTTCTTGCCGCCGCTTCGCCATTGTTCGCCGTCATCTCGTCGGGCGAGGACAATCGCTACGGCCATCCGCACAAGGAAGTACTAGACCGTCTTGTTGCGGCGGGTGTTCAAATCTTTCGGACAGACACAGGGGGAACAGTTTCCGTTGTATCCGGCGGTGAATCAATCCGTCTGAGAAAGTAGAAAAAATAACATACCAACATTCTCAAGTTTGTAAGGATGTTTTGGAAGTGACTGAAATCTTCCGAAGCTAGATCAACCCCGCTTTCTTGAGGGTGGCGTACGGACCATTTTTTTGGATAGTTTTCAGTGCATTTGCAGTAAGCGTGAACCGCATGCTCTTCTTGAGCTCCGGAATATAGATCCGCTTCTTTTGGAAGTTTGGGTACTTGCGGACGCGGCCAGTTGGGTTGAACTGCGTCGCGCGAGTGCGGTTTGAGTACCCGCCGCCGATAATTGATTTCTTTTTTGTGATGGGACAGATGCGCATAGTATCACGAAGCATGAAGCGTGAAGCATGGAACATTCGATGGGATTTTTGTTCCAGGCTTCATGTTTCAAGTTTTAGGAGGGAATGATATCATGGCGAAATCTCCATGGCAATAGACACCATTTTTTCAGTCCTCGTCCTCGTCATGTCCGTCGTCGTGCACGAGGTGTCGCATGGGTACGCGGCGCTCGCGCTCGGCGATACGACAGCGCGCGATGAAGGGCGGCTGACGCTCAATCCCTTGAAGCACCTTGACCCGGTGGGTTCGGTTGCGCTCCCGCTTCTCCTTGCGCTCGCTCGTTCCCCCATCATGTTC
>VMFH01000036.1 GCA_007375925.1 Parcubacteria group bacterium Gr01-1014_72
TCTGCATATGTGTAAGTATGTAAGGGAAACAGCGTAATTATATAAAACCATGGACATGCAACAGCCAGTCGGACAGAGCGCTCCCGCCGGCGGAATGCCGGGAACATCTCCTTCGGGAGAAAAGAGTTCGGCGGGGCCTGTCATCGGTTCAATTATTGTCATCGTCATTCTCATCGTCGGCGCTATCTACTTCTGGGGCGCAAAACTGAGCCGGGAAGAGGCGGTGCCGGCGGGAGAGGCGGACCAGACCACGGCGGCCCTCCGGGCACAGGGCTCCTCGGACGAGGTTGGAGCAATTGAGAGCGACCTTGACGCGACCGAGCTTGAGGGTTTGGACGCCGACTTCTCCGAGCTTGAGGCGCAACTTTAACAAATGAACGCGCACCAAAAACCTCTTCGTCTCGGCGGAGGGGTTTTTGTGTGTTTGATATGTTTGGCGTGTTTGGCGCGCAGGAAAATGTCTGCTACACTCATCCGACTATTCCGATCCGACTATGATCGCGGCTGAAAAAGTAGAGGTGAAAAAACTCCCCGACTCACAGGTTGAGATGACCGGTGAAATCCCCGCGGAGGAACTCGCGCGGATGCGCCCGCGCGCGCTCGCCGCGCTCGCGAAGCATCTCTCAATTCCCGGATTTCGCGCGGGGCATGTACCAGCGCGCATCGCCGCAGAACGCCTCGGCGAAATGAAGATTCTTGAAGAGGCAGTGGAAATTGCGATGGGAGAAATGGTTCCGGAGATCATTACGCGCGAGAAGCTCTCCCTCGCCGCACCCCCCGAGGTGACCATCACCAAGCTCGCGCCGGGGAATCCGGCGGCCTTTCGCATCCGCGCCTACATCATGCCTGAGATCACCCTCCCCGACTATCGCGCGATCGTGAAAAAGGAGCTCGGGATCGCAGAGGAGAACGCGGAGGTGTCCGCAGAGAATGTCGAGTCCTTCATTACAGACATCCGGAAACGGGCGACAGGGGCAAAATCTGCCGGTGAACGTGACGGAGGCGCGGCTGGAGAGGGTGGCGCGACGGGAAACAACATGGCTCCCCTCCCGGATCTCACGGATGAGTTCGTGAGGAAACTTGGCGCATTTACAGATGTTGCGGATTTTCGAAAAAAGGTGCGCGAAAATCTCTTGGAGGAAAAAGCCCTGCGTGCGCGGGAGAAGCGGCGAGCGCGCATCGCGGAGCATCTCATTGCGGGAACGACGTTTGAGCTCCCGCCGCCCCTTATTGAAAACGAGCTTGACCGCATGGAAGCGGAATGGAACGACAACCTTGAACGGCTGGGGCTTAAGGCGGATGAGTATTTGAAAAAAGTCGGGAAGACGCGCGAGGCGCTCCGCGGCGAATGGCGGGAGAGCGCCGCGAAACGGGTGCGGCTCCAACTTCTCCTCTTCAAGATTGCGCTCGCCGAGAGCATCTCAGTGCCGGAGAAAGAGCTTCAAGAAAAGACCTCGCGCATCGTGGAGCGCCACAAAGGAGCCGACAGCGCGCGTGTCCGGAGTTACCTCACGACGATTCTCACGAACGAGAAAGTATTTGAGTTTTTGGAAAGTCAAAAGACGCCCTAGTACAGCCATTTTGACACGTCAATTCCGCTTTTAGCGGAATTGACGTGTGTTAGATTGGTAGATTAAGTGCGAGATTTAGGGAATGAGCGCGAGCGAGGAGATGGCGAGCGCCGCGGTCTCGGTACGAAGCGTCGCGGGGCCGAGTGATGCGAGCGGGATATTTTTCTCGCGGAAAAGCGCGAGTTCACGCTCGGTCCATCCGCCTTCGGGACCGATGAAGAAGCTGGTAGCTGGTAGCTGGTAGCTGGTAGCTTCCAGAAGAGGGCCGGAGGGGTGGAGGGCGAGAGTGCCGTCGGACACTTTTTCTAAAGCCCCTTCAAGTGAAACAACGGGTGAGAGAACCGGGAGCGTCGCACGGCCCGATTGTTCGGCGGCCTCGCGGATGATCCGCTCGGCGCGCCTCTGGTCAAATCGGATCTTGACGCTGCGCTCCGCGACGGTAGGCGCAATACGCGAGACGCCAAGCTCCGTCGCCTTCTCAAGCGCCCACTCAAAACGGTCCCGCTTGATGAGCGCGAGGAAGAGCGTAACGTGTCGCTTCGGCACTACATCGCCCCACTTCTTCTCAAGCACCTCAAGCCGCGCGAGGCGAAACGAGAGCTCCTTGATGAGCGCACGATAAAAAAATCCGGAGTTGTCACAGAGCACCACCTGACTCCCCACATTGAGCCGCAGGACATGGCGCCACTGGTGGAGAAGTGAGGAGTCAGTCACGACAACCTCGCGCTTCCCTTCTATGGGCTCCCCGATGAAGAAGTTGTGCAAACGCATGAAAAATCAGTTTTTAGTCCGTAGTCTGTAGTCTATAGCGGGAAAAGAAAAAGAAAAGTCCTTCCCTGTGCGAGGCTGAACCTCGCGAGTCCCGAATTTTTGCACCATGTATACGAGCTTTTAGTTGAAGTAAGTTACACAACATCCCTTTTGCGACGTGGGTATGCTAGTTTTACATAAAAAAGCAGCCTTCTGAGAGTGGAAGGCTACTTCTGTTTGAAACCGAGCTCTTTTTAACGAAGTCTATCGAATGAATCGACCCGACGCACTAGTCAAAGAGCGAGCACGCGCACGATCATAAGCTTCGACTTCCCGTTCGACCCCACTCGAAACCTCTTCCCAGTAATTCACCCAATCGGTTCGAGCGAGAATCGCGTCAACTTCTTGTTCCTTCTCCCTATCCAGAATGGTCTGACTCGCCGGATCTGTAGAATGAACACCCTTTTCATCGCTATTTAACATAGAGTTATCCGAAAAGATTAATCCTTTCTCTGACTACGATATTAGAATCGTTCAGAAATATTGTCAATGAAACGCAGCCGTGCTATGCTTCCCTCAACTCCAGTCCATACTTCTTTATCAGTTTCTTCCTTATTCCTAATTCACGATTCTTAATTCTTGAATCTACCCCCATGCTCATACCAATGGTCATAGAGAAGTCTCCGCACGGCGAGCGCGCGTACGATATCTACTCGCGCCTCCTCAAGGAGAACATCATCTTCCTCGGCGGCCCCGTTGAGGACAGCGTCGCGAATGTTGTCATTGCCGAGCTCCTCTTCCTCCAGTCGGAGGACCCGAAGAAGGACATTGCGCTCTACATCAACTCTCCGGGCGGCTCGGTTACCGCCGCGCTTGCGATTCTGGACACGATGAATCACGTCAAGAACGACATCTCCACGGTCTGTGTCGGCATCGCCGCCTCCGCCGCTGCCGTGCTTCTTTCTGCCGGAAAGAAGGGCAAGCGTTTCGCGCTTCCGAACGCCGAGGTGATGATTCACCAGCCCTGGGGCGGCGCGCAGGGGCAGGCGACCGACATTGAGATCACCGCGAAACAAATCTTGAAAACGCGGGACAAACTCAACAAAATTCTCGCCAAGAACACGGGGAAACCTCTCTCCGAGATTGAGAAGGATGTGGATCGCGACTACTACATGTCCGCCGAGGAGTCCAAGAAGTACGGCATTATTGATGAGGTTTTGAAAACAAGGGAGTAGGGAGGGGTGTGCCCCGCCCCCCACTTTTAATTGCATGCCACATGCAATTAAAAGTGGGGGGCAGTTTCAGTTTTGACCTTTTCCGCCGCTTCCCGTATACTAGAGAGCGTTACCAACATTTGTAACTATGAACAGTCTCGTTTTGAATAGCTTTGTACCCGCTCGAGTGAGCTTCCGGACAACGGAAGCGGCAACGGTGCACCCTTCTTTTTGGTCATCACTCTTCTCACATCATCACTCAATCCGGACACGAAACTAATGGACGAGGCTGTGTAAAACAGCCATGTCATTAAAACTAGTCTTTCTGCTCCTCGGCGCCGCGGGTATCCTCGGCGCGGGCTTAGGCTACTACATCCGCTTCCTCATCTCTTTGGGGAAGCGCGGCTCCATGGAGCTCCAGGTCAAGGAGATGATGCTGCGCGCGGAGGAGGAGCGGAAAAAAATCCTCGCGCGAGCGGAGGGAGAAGCGGAAAAATTTCTTAAAGAGGCGCGCGTTGAGATTAAGGCGCGGGAGGAAAAGAGCCAGAAAACCGAGGAGCGTCTCATCAAAAAAGAAGAGATGTTGGACAAGCGGCAGGTTGATATAGACAAAGAGGTTGAAGAGATGAAGGCGAGAATCGCCGAGATCAAACGCGTCAAGGAGCGGGTGGAGGGGCTTGAGAAGGAAAAGGAGACGGCGCTTGAGAAAACGGCTGGGCTCTCGCAGGAGGAGGCGAGGAACGAGCTTCTGAAGGTCGTTGAGAAGCGCTCCGAAGAGGACCTGGTCGTCCGGATGCAGAAGCTTGAGACGGCGGGAAATGAGAAGTTGGAGAAGCGCGCGCAGGAAATTCTCACGACCTCCATTCAGCGGCTCGCAAGCTCGGTATCGTCGGACACGCTGACAACGACCATCTCCATCCCCTCCGACGAGCTCAAGGGCAAAATCATCGGGAAGGAAGGCCGCAACATCAAGGCGTTTGAGCGCGCGACGGGCGTGGAAATCATCGTGGACGACACGCCGGGCTCAATCACCATCTCCTCGTTTGATCCGATCCGCCGGCAGATCGCCCGCGTCGCCTTGGAAAATCTTATCATTGACGGACGCATCCAGCCCGCCAAGATTGAGGCGATGGTGGAAAAAGCAACCGCCGAAATCAACAAGATTATCAGGGAGAAGGGCAAGCAGGCGGCGTATGAGGTCGGGGTGCTCAATTTTGACCCGCGTCTCGTGCAGGTGCTCGGCCGCCTCTACTTCCGCACGAGCTACGGGCAGAATGTTCTCCAGCACTCGGTTGAGATGGCGCATATTGCGGGGATGATAGCGGAGGAACTCGACGCGAACGTCGCGGTGGCGAAGGCGGGCGCGCTCCTCCACGACATCGGCAAGGCGATGGACCACGAGGTGCAGGGGACGCACGTTGAGATCGGGCGACGCATCCTCCAGAAGTTCGGCGTGGACGAGGCAGTCGTGAAGGCGATGCAGGCGCATCACGGCGAGTACCCTTACGAGACGCTGGAGTCAATTATCGTGCAGGCGGCCGACGCGATCTCGGGCGCGCGGCCGGGTGCGCGGCGAGACTCTGTGGAGAATTACCTGAAACGCCTCAAGGATCTTGAGGCGATTGCAACCTCGTTTGCGGGCGTGGAGAAGGCGTACGCGCTCCAGGCGGGACGCGAGATACGCATCTTCGTAAAACCCGAGGAGATGTCGGACCTTGCGGCAAAAGCGATGGCCCGCGAGATTGCGACCCGCGTTGAAAATGAGCTCAAGTACCCGGGCGAAATTAAGGTAACGGTCATCAGAGAGACGCGGGTGATAGAGTTTGCACGGTAGAACGCCGAACTACGCGGACAGGTGCGGAAAAGCTCGCTATATTACATAGTAAAACTCTAACGGGGTCAATCTTCCCCTCCCTATTGCGCCCGTAACTGCGGGGTATATAATAGCCCCCATGTGACGCTCCGTCCCGCGCTCGCGGGACGGGGGTCGCGGCATGCGAAAGGGTCGAGGTAGGTTGGCGGCGGCGCACACTACTGGCGAAGCTCTGCCAATGATTTATTAAGTTAGCAACAAGACGCAATGAACAAGCAAGGACTTGTTGAGATTATGCACGCGAAAATCGGCGGCACGAAGGTGCAGGCCGAGCAGGCGATGGATGCGGTGCTTGAGGGGGTTGTCATGAGCCTCAAGAATGGCGACGAGGTTTCAATCGCAGGTCTCGGCATCTTCTCGGTCAAGAATCGCGCGGCCCGCACGGCGCGCAATCCCCGCACCGGCGCAATGGTGCAGGTACCGGCCATGAAGGTTCCGAAGTTCCGCGCCGCCAAGGCCCTCAAGGATGCCGTTCGGTAACTCCTGAACCCCCTAGATTTTGATAGTGGTGTTAGTGGACACCCCCGTCCCGCTTACAGCGGGACGGGGGTGTTCCTCTGCACTTGAAAGACCTATGTCGGAATTGGCGCAATTACACGACAAGGTCCAAACCTGTTTTATGATTATACACATGAACAATCAAAGGGGTTTTATCAATATACTTGTGATTGTTGTGGTGCTGGCTATCCACAAATAAAACATGCTAAAATGAAAGTGATATGGAAGAGGAAACAAACAAAAATATAGCTGATGCTTCACAAAATACTCCGCAGGAGCCTGTTTTAGGGCAAAATAAAAAAGAAATACCCCGACTCCCAATAATTATTTTTGCGGTTGTCGTCATAATTGCTGTGGCGGTGTATTTTGTTTACTCAAATAAAAGCAAAATCAGTGCGCCGGTTACTTCTACTTCCACTTCAAATTCAAACATTGAAGGGCAACAACAAAAACCGATAGCCCAAACCAATATTGGTTCTCCAGTTGATCACGCAACATATCTTCAAATCCAGGGCTTGATGCAAAAAACTCAATTTTCTAAACCCGAGGTGATAGAAAATAGTCTTCGATTTTTTGATATTGATGGCGATGGATATCTCGATGCGTTAGGTTTTCTAAAACTTACATTTTCTTATGATTCAAATTATCTTTTCAGTACCTGGCACCGCAACGGAGCAGAATTTGTTTACTACCCGGACGATTATTACGATTTTAGGTTGAGTGAAAAATATCATGGTGGTTTACCGTGCTCAATTTACGATTTAACCATTGGTAGTATTACCTTAGCTTGCACGAAATCAGGACAAGAATATTTAACTACTCTTCGTTATCAGAAAAATGGCGTCGGGTATTATAGAGATGTTGATGCCCATGTCATTACTTTTGAAAATAATGCTAACTGGCCCGAATACATTAGCAAAAAAGGTGGAATGCAGTTTGATTATCCGTCGGATGTTCAGATTTCAGAAAAAACTTATCAAATCTACGACGATTTAATAACCATTATAACCGCTAAGCGTAATACCCAAGTGCTCTTTGAAATTAAAACCGTCCCAGAGCAACCTAACCAAGGTGGTGGCACGATTACTCTTGCCCAAAAGACAGTTTTTCTGAAATTATCCGACGGTAGTTATATCTCAAGAAATTGGATGGGAGATTCTGCTTCACAAGAAGCGGGTGTATTCTACGAAAGAGCAAATGCCTATAGACGAAATAATGCAGGGAATATTGGTGAATCAAATGACCAGACAAATGTTAACAAAAATAGAGGCTATGTTTTGTTTACGCCGCTTACATCAGAAAACAATTTGAAGGAAATAGATAATATTTTTGCGTCAATTAAATATACGGAAATTCCAGCTGTTAAAGATGTAGACACCATAGTTCTCCAAAATCATTCTGTCTCACTCTCTAATATTGTCACATTACAAGTTCCGGGTCATGTAATTGAACGTCAGCCCGCAGAAAAAAATCCAGTTGCTGTTGCAGAAAAGGATTTGGAAATAACTTTTATTAACTCGCCAATTTATCAGCCATCTTCCTTAAATCTAGAGCTTCTTCCATTCGGTTCGGTGGGAGGAACAAATGCTATTGGAGGTGGTGGGTATGATGTTGATAAAAATGGTTGTTATAACTATGAAAAAGACAATATTACCGCTCCACAAAAAGTTGGTGTAAACCAAGTTTGTAGGTTTGGTTATGGTGATGGTGGGATTTCCGTACAAGGATACTACGTTCTTGATCCAAGTCGAAAGTACATATTGAGCATAACCCAAGACAATTCATTTTCAGATTTCAACTTTGAAATACTTAGCCCAGATCTAAAAGATGTTGTGGAAAGTGTGAGGTTTACTAATCAGTAGCCAGCTCCGCCGAAAAAATCCGCAGCGAAAGCCCGCGCGGATTCCTCCCCAACCTCCCTCCACTTTTTGCCTGCTCGCCTTTAGCGGCGCATTGTTATTCATGTGCTATTCACGATAGAATTAAAAAATATGAATAGCTCACAAAACGGATTCATAAATATCTTGCTCGTCGCACTAGTTGTTATCATCGTTGGAGTAGCTGGATATTTCGTTCTAAATAAGTCCGATATACTGACTAGACAAGTTGCGCCGAGTAAATCAGAAAATACGCCTATTAAAGATGCATCGAATGCCTCGCCTAATATCCCATCTTCTAGTTCTGTTAAAAACAACGACAGAGACATTAACATACCGGATGATACTTCAACGACAAATGTGAATTCTGAGAAGGGGAAGACTGTGTTAT
>VMFH01000002.1 GCA_007375925.1 Parcubacteria group bacterium Gr01-1014_72
GACGCTCTTCCGATCTACCTCCTCGCTTTGAATCGGAGTTCAATTCTCGTTACCCGATCCGCGAGGTGTTTGTGCGCGTCCCACGAAACACGCGTATCCACGAGGTGGTCAATTCTGCCGTTCACTCCGTTGATTTTTTGTGTGAGTCGTTCTTCAACACTCTCAATCTTCTTATCCAACCGCTCCTCTGTGCTCCCAATTTTTTCACTCAATCGTTTCTCAATATCCTCAAAACCTTTGGCGGTTGTCATCGCTAAATCCTCAATCATCACCGCCAAATTTTCATTTGTAACTTTCTTCTTTTTCATTGTACATACCTATTATACACCCCTAAACTTCTCAAAAGTATCCTTGATATTCCCGCTCAAAGTTAAGGCTGATCCTATGACAAGGTGTGTCGCACCGGCGGCGACGAGCGCAGGGGCAGTATCTTTGTTGACGGCACCATCAACGGAGATGGAAAGCGCGGGATACTTCAACCGAATCTCTCGCACACGATCAGATGTTTTCGGTTCAAACGGCTGGCCTTGGAAACCAACTTTCCGAATACCCATGAGCTGTACAAGTGCTACCTCGTGCGCAACATCCGCGAGCCGGTCGAGTGATGTGTCGGGATTGAGTACCATACCAATTTCAACCACCCCCTTCCATTCATGGAGAGTCTCCGAAAACTCCTCGGAAGACACAGTCTCGGCGTGAATGAGAATCCGCGAGGCGCCCGCCTTTACCCAATCTACGATGTGTATGCGTGGGTCAGTAACCATGAGGTGAATCTCAAAATCAAAATTCTCCCAAAACGGGAGCCCCTCTTTCTCGGCGCGCATTTTCTCAAACTCTCCCGTGTCCCCAACCAAGGGCCAGCTCTTGCTCGGCACAAACTTCCCGTCGCACACGTCAATCTGCACCGTCTCGGCGATACCGCGAAAGAGTGAGAGCCTCTCCGTAAGCTCCTTGAAACTGCCGACAAGTATAGCGGGTATGACCTTCACCATCAGTGTTTCTAGAGTTCTATGCTCTGTGTTCTGTGTTTTAGTCGCAATCTATGTTCCCGTCAGTGGTAAGATTCGCAAGCACGGTAAAGTTCTTCGTCGCATTCGCCACGGTACCGACAAACCCCTTGTGATCAACGCACCACCAGGTGGTGGAACCGGATTTCAGAAGTTCCGCCGCGACCCACTCATTCGCATCAGCGCCGCATCGCAACTCCTCCCCGGCGGGCCTTCCGGCGGCCGCTTTTATTGCGCGGAGCATCTCTTGGATGCGCGTATCGGTACACAAACCGCTATACCCTCCCCCCGCGCCGTATGCTTCCGCTTGGGGACGAAGGTTCTGAAATCCGCTCTGCACGGCGGCGTCCGCACTCTGATTGCGTCCGCGGTTGAGACTCGCGAGGATAATGCTTGCAAGCAAGGCGGTAATTGCAATCGCCATCATAAGTTCAATGAGTGTAAAACCGACATTTCGTGATTGCTTCATGAAATTATTTCGTCAATTTTTTTAATCCGGCGAAGGTGGCGAGGATCACCGCTAAACGCTGTTTCAAGCCAGAGTCTGACCGCCGCCTTCGTTTCCTCCTCGTTGAGAAACCGCGCGCCGAGTGAAAGAATGTTTGAATCATTGTGCTCACGCGAAACTTCAATTTCATGCGGTACTTTCCTACCATCCTTTGGCTGGTATTGCCCGTTAAACACAACTGCCCGCACTCCCTTGAATCGGTTCGCACATATTGCCTCTCCCTGTCCCGACCCACCTATAATGATACCGCGAGCGGAAGGATTGGCGGCAACGGCCTTCGCGACAGGAATGATGTAATCGGGATAGTCATCCCCTTCCACATACGAAAATGCGCCCTTGTCCTCCACCTCATACCCAAGTTCGCGCAAAAATGGAATCAATTTCTGCTTCAACTCAAACCCCGCATGGTCGGCTCCGATAAAAAGTTTCATATTCGTGTGCCCTATTTGTAAGGGTTCTTAACAATTTTTCCATAGAGCCAGCCAGCAAAGATACCGATTATCCCAGAAACAATCGCAAGTTCTGCAGTCAAAAGATAGGCGAAACCTTCAAATCCCCTTTCAACCTTAACCACCGCGTAGATAAAAAATAGAACGGGAAGGATAAGACTGATAGTCAATCCCTTTAGCCAATATCTTTTTTTCATTTTTGAAAATTGTTTGAAAATTGCAAATTGATAATTGAAAATTACTTTAACGGTTCGCTTCACTACTCACTACTAGCTACAAACTGCTACCTGCTTTTATAACATGCTCCACAAGCGCATACGCGTACCCCATCTCATTGTCATACCACGCCATAACTTTCACGAGATTCCCACCGACGACGCGGGTGAGCGTGAGGTCGGCGATAGAAGCGTAGGGAGTACCAACGATGTCGGATGAGACAAGCTCTTCTTCCGTCACGCTGAAAACCTTCTTCCATCGTTCCTCAAGCGCCGCTTTTTTGAGCGCGGCATTCACTTCTTCCGCTGTCGTCTGACGTTTCGCAATAAAAGTTACGTCCACAATTGAGCCCGCCGGCACGGGCACACGGATGGAAATGCCGTCAAAAAGATTTTCAAATTTCGGGAGTGCTTTGGTCACCGCAATCGCGGCGCCTGTTGAGGATGGCACGATATTGACCGCTGCCGCCCGCCCCTCGCGAAATCCGCGTTTGCTCGGCCCATCCACAAGCGCTTGGCTCGCGGTGTAGCCGTGCACAGTATTCAAAACCGCTTTCTCAATTCCGATTGCCTCATCTAAAATCGCGAGTAAGGGCGACGCCGCGTTTGTGGTACATGATGCATTTGAAGTAATCGTCGTGCCAGCAAAACGATCTTCGTTGAGTCCCATCAAAATCGTCGCGCTATTCGTGACCACGCTCTCATCTTTGATCGGAGCAGTAATAACTACACGCTTCGCGCCTGCCCTACAGTGCACCGACGCCTTTTCGCAACTTGCAAAAAGCCCTGTAGATTCGACTACAACATCAACATCGAGCTCTTTCCACAGCAACTTTTCCGGCTCCTTCTCACTAAAGTATCGGAATGCATTACTCCCGAGCACGAGTGTTTTTCCGTCTCCTCCATGACCTACGGAAATCGGACTTTTCCCATAGATCGAATCATGGGAGAGTAGGTAGACGATATTCTCAAAGTCGGCAATGTCATTCGCCGCTACAAGCTCGATTTCAGGCCTTTGGGCCGCTACTTTGAGAAACGCGCGGCCAATACGTCCGCACCCATTCACCGCAACACGAATTTTTTTCATCCCGTTAGAGATAGACAACGACACGGTGTCGCCCATCGTGTTAGTTATTTGGATAATATCTCGACGTCATTAACTATGCACATTTTTTGAGTAGTTGTCGTTTATCTCTAACGGGATTCATTCCATAATTATACACTATCCACGGAGCGCCGCTACAACAAGCGCGAGCGCCCCCTCCCGCGACCGCGCCACCGCAAAAAACCGCTTGTTGTGGCAGAAAAGGGCATCCGGTACGCCGCTCGCGAGCGCAAGCTCATGGTCGCGCTTCCCCGCCCACGTAACAGGGAAAAGCTGGCGACTCTCAAAGGAGTTCGGAGCGGTGCGAACCGCATTCACCTGCCAGTTCTCTGTTCCACGCTCGGGAGAAACCACAAAGAGCGGCTCCAGTCGGGATGAGAGAAACTCTTCCCAGGGGTAGTCCGCCGTGAGAACGATACTTCGTTTATCCTCCGCGCGCTCGTACGCCTCGCGAACGAACCGTTCACCCTCGCTACGCGACGCCGCGTGAATAATCTCCCTCTCAAGAATTTCCCCCGCAAGATCAACCAATCGGAAAAAAGTTTTGTCCCTCCCGTGAGGGTCCTCCTTCCACGTCGGCCGAAAGGCCTGCACTATATCCTGAAAAAGATACGGGTACACGCCGAGATGCGTCAGCTCAACGAGCGTGATGCCGTTATCGTGCGCGTCAATCGGTAGCACAAGACGCTCCTCAATCTCGCGCGCGACACCTCCGTCGCCACCGCACAACTCCGAACCGAACGCTTTCCACACGAGCCCGAACGACGCGTAGGGAATCCCGTTCGCGCGCACTCCCGCTCCGCCTTCCTGGTGATGATCAAAACGTCGCCGCGCCGGATCATACTCACTCCCGACGTCCACCGCGAAATCCGCCGATGCGATGACGGACAGCTCGCGGCTCCGGAGCACGTTCGCCCCACCAGCATACAAACGCCGGAGAACGGCCACGGCGAAAATATCATCCGGATGGAAGTTTCCGCTGTGCGTGACAATGGTGGCGCTTCTATCGTTCATTGTGCGAATGTATTTTCCAAAAATATGCGGCGGCGAACACGAGAAGCCCGAGCGCGCTTGCGACCGCCACGTCGTAGTACTCGTGATTGATGAGCGCCTCTCCCATGTAGGCGAAGATGAAGGAGAACGGAATACTGCCGATTAGTGTCGCGAGCGCGTATACACGAAACGGAATACTGGACAGAAGTCCGACCGCATAACTCACAATATCCATTGGAAGAATGAGACGAAGGAGTACAATTGACCAAAAGTACCGCTCCTTCGGAATGTAGCGCTCCATCCGGGAAAATTTCTCAAGGGGAATAAGGAGTGCAAGAATCGGCCGCCCGACGCCGCGCGCAATCACGAATGCCGCGAGACTCCCGAGCGTCCAGCCGAGAACGGAAAGAACGCCTGTCTCCAGGGGTCCGAACGCCTCGGCCGCAACCGGAATAATCGGCATCGCCGTAATGGGAGTGAGCACAACGGCAAGAACGAGTACCGCGACAAAGAGGAGAGGGCCGAAACCGCTTTCCTCATTGAGAAACGGGAGGATAAAATCCCGCATATCAGTTGAAAATGAAACGCCGACCATGAGCGCGAGAAAGAGAATGAGAAAGAGCGCGGAGAGTGTTTTTTGAATGACTCCTCCGGCAGCAAGCACTGAAGTGATCTTTTTCTGAATCATATGCATGTGTTATGTGTTATGACAAAAGGGGGATGCGGCAGTTCAGTATAGCAAAATATTGTTTAATGTAGTTTCAAGAGTCTGCCCTGCCGCTTCACCGCCGCGAACATCCGATAGAAAAAGATGAGGACGAGGACGAGATAAACAACATTGAGTCCAAGTCCCTGGAGAAAGAGGGACGAGGAGAATCCACTTCCCGCAATGCCGTACCGCATCCCCTCAAAAACATAGGTGGAAGGAATCCACCACGCGAGCGGCTGGAGCCACGCGGGGAGCGCGCTCACGGGGTAGAACACGGCGGTGAAGGGTTGTATGAGTGTGATGAACCCCCACGCGAGAATCTGCGCCTGCGAACCGAAACGGAGGATAATCGCTATTGTGAAAAGCCCGAGCGTCCAGCCGAAGACGAGCAGATTGAATGCATACAGAAAATATGCGAGCACGCCGGCAACCGCGACAACGATTACGATGCGGATGAAACCAATAATACCGGTCGCGGCGAGGAATTCCGAGACACGGAGTGGTGTTACAAAGAGGTTAAGAAAATTTTTCTCCCACACATCCTCCAAAAAGGCGACCGAGACCGCCCGCTGGGCGTTGGAAAGAATATCCCAAAAAATGATTGCCCCGAGAAGAATTGTCACCGCATTGAACGTCCCAAGCGACAATTTTTCAATGTAGACGCTCAAAAACCCCCACACGAGAAGCTCCATCACCGGCCAGTACAAAATATCCATGAGGCGCGGAATACTCCTCTGGTAGAGATAGAGATTGCGGAGAATGAGGGCGTTGATGCGGTGAAAGTTCATAGCTTTAATGAGCGGTTTCTTCTCGCGCGATTTGTAGAAACACTTCGTTGAGATCTTTTCGTCCATACTTTTTTACCAATGAATCAGGCGCGCCATCGTCCACAATGTTCCCTTTCTGAAGGAAGATGACACGCGGGCACAGTTCCTCAATTTCCACCATGTTGTGCGAGGTGTAGAGCATCGTCACGCCACGTTCTTTTGAGATGCGGAGGAGGAGCTTCCTCGTTCGGTCCGCAATGTCGGGGTCTAAGGATGCGGTCGGCTCGTCCAGAAAAAGAAGTTCGGGGTCATTCAAGAGCGCCTTGGTGAGCGCAAGCCGTGTCATCTGCCCCGTAGAGAGCACCGAGGTCATTTTCGGCAAAAGATCACGAATCTCAAAAAAATCGGCGAGTTCGTCTATTTTTTTGTTTACATCCGAAACGCCGTAGAGCCGCGCGAACGTCTTCAGGTTCTCAGTCACCGTGAGGTCGCTCGGGAGCGCGACGTAAGGCGAGGAAAAATTGACGCGGGAGAGGAGTTCCTCCCGATGGTCCTCGAGGTGCTTTCCAAAGAGGAGGATCTCTCCCTCGGTCGGCGTAATGAGATCAAGGAGCATCTGGATTGTCGTCGTCTTCCCCGCGCCGTTCGGACCGAGGAGCCCCGTGATGGTGCCCTCATCCACCGTGAAAGAAATCCCGTTCACCGCCATGACGGACCCAAACCGTTTGCGCAAACCTTTGACTTCAATGATTGAAGGCATGAGGGGTTATTCTAGCACAGGTGAACACCGATTTTTATAAATGAAAAATTGAAAATTGTCTCCCTTTGGGAGATCTCTCGAAGAGAGAAAAATTGAAAACTCTCCTCCCCCCTACAACCTACCAGCTACCACCTACAAGCTTCCCCCTCATATTGTCTGATTCTCCGCCGGATCGGGGCCGACAATCTTCGCCTTCCAGATGCGGTGGTGCAGAGTCTCCCACACCTCGCGCACCTCCCTGTTCCCGAGAAGCACAAGCACGACAACTCCGAGCACAATACCCAAGAGCCCCGAGAGCAGCCCCTGAAAAAAAATGCCGGGGAGCGTATCAAGCGCGAACACGTCATCAAACACATTCAGAAAAATGTAGCTCGCGAAGCCCATAATCACGGCGGCAGCGAAGGATTGATAGAGCGAGCGGTAGACGGAACGCGGGAAGGAACCGAACGAACGCTCAAAAAGGCGCCAGAGCACTCCTGCATTCAGAATCGTGCCGAACGAGTATGCGAGCGGGAGCATGAGTACCGCCGTTCCCTCAAGGTGCGCCACCTTGAGGAGCGACTCAACAAAAAACGCGACGGGAGGGTAGGCAGAAAAAATCTTGAGGAAGAGTGCCGCAGAGAGAAGTGTCACGACGCTCGCGCCGACGTTCACAAGAAGCGGCACCTTCGTATTTCCGAATGCGTAAAAAGCTCTCACGAACAGGAGAAGCACACTCTGGGCGACCACGGAAACGGCAAAGAGCGCGAGCGAGGCCGCAGTGAGGCGCGTATCCGTCCAATCAAAGGCGCCCACACCAAAGACGGTGCGCACAATCTGCGCCCGCAGCACGATGAAGAGCGCGAGGGCGGGACTGGACCAGAAGACGATGTGGCGGATTGAGTCGGCAACCTTGCCGCCGAATGCGGCGCGGTCGCCCTCCGCGAAGAGGCGGACAAGCGTCGGAAAGGCGGCGAGCGCGTAGCTTGCGCCGATAATAGTGAGCGGCACCGACTGGAGGTTCCACGAGAGCGTAAAGACGGAGATCGCCCCTGCGCCGACGATTGAACTGAAGCTGATGAGAAGGAGGAGGGTGAGATTGTTGGCGGAGAGCGCAAGGGTGCGCGGAAGAGATACGAGCGAGACGCTCTTGAGTACCCCGGGCTCAAAGATACGGGTGAAGCGCGGGAGCAAACCGGCTCGCGCGACGATTGGCACCTGCACGAGAAGGTGGAAAAGAGCCCCCGCCACCACCCCAAACGCAAGTCCGCGCAGACCGAAGACGGGATAAAGGAAAAGAATGCCGCCTATAATGCCGGCATTGTAGAGAAGGGGCGCGAGCGCGTACACAAAAAAGCGCCGCCGCGCCTGGGTGATGCTTCCAAAAAGGTTTGAGATGCCAAGGAAAATCGGCTGGAGGAGCATGATGCGCGTAAGCTCCACCACCGACTCCGAGAGAGCGCCGTCCGCAAAACCCGGAAAAAATATCCGGACGAGAGCGGGAGCGAATGCGTACGCAAGGGCGCCGACCGCAACGATACCGATGGAAAACCCTGAAAAAACAGTGTCAATGAAACGCCGCGTCGCCTCGCGCGAGACAGTGAGACGTTCAATGAGAAAAGGGATGAGAATGGAGACGGAGACAATCGACGATGCCGTGACAAAAATAAAGTCCGGTATCCGAAAGGCGGCGTAGTACAGGTCAAGCGTCTCTCCCGCGCCGAAGTACCCTGCGAAGAGGCGGTCGCGGAAAAAGGCGAGCGTCTGCGAGAGGAGCGCAAAAAGCGCAAGGAGGTAGGCGGCCTCGTGGAGACCGGAGAACTCCTTTTCAAAGAGACGAAGAACCCGCGTGACCATGAGCGTTACTGCCGCGCGTCTTCCTCCTGAAGCGGCAGTTCACTGCGGCGCTCCGGACGGTCATCGGAGGGTGCGCGAACATTTGAGAACGGCGATCGTCCCGCTTCCAGATTCGCAAGAATGTTCTTCACTTCCGTACTGTTCGGATTGGTCACGGAGAGATCGCGAAACTGCGCGATGGCCTCCTCGCTGCGGCCAATGCGGGAGTACGAAAGACCGAGGAAGTACTTCGCGTTCGCGTATGATGAATTGAGCAAAACCGCCTTCTCAAAGGCCTCGACAGCCGCGCGATTCTCACGGTTGTTGTACCGGAGGAGGCCAAGCTGAAAGAACACGACGGGGTCTTGCGGCGCGAGGGTCGCGGCGGCCTCAACGGAGCGGATTGCCTGCTGTACGTTGCCATCATCAACCTCAATCTGAGAGAGGAGGAAAATTGCCTCGGTGTAGTTGCGCTTCTTCTCAAGGGCTTTCGCAATGTACTCACGGGCTCGCGCGGTATCTTTCTTCGCAACCTCAAGACGCGCAATGGTCAGGTGGACAAAGGGCGAGTGGGGATTGCGCGCGACTGCCTCGTCGTAGGAAAGCCGTGCCGCCTCATACGCTCCCTGAATACCGAGCGGCACAACTGACTCATACACACGCCCCCGCATGAGCCAGTTTTCATAGTTGTCGGAATTCACGACGAGCGCCAACCTGGAATTTTCAATCGCTTCGCCGAGGAGACTCTGGAATTTCGTCTGGAAGGTATCGGGGATCGGATTTGAAGCGGCGGAGGCGAACAGTTCCCGGAGACGAATGAGGTTAACCTCCGTGAGAAAGCGGTAGAGTGCGTCGGTCTTCGCAAACCGGAGTCCGCGGCGAACTGCCGCCTCAGCCGCATCCATGTCGCCGCGGAGATTGCTCGCGACAACCGCCCGTTGGAGCTCCACTCCCGCCATGTAGCGCTGGAGGAGGGTGTAGGCAAAGGAAATGGAAGCTATCATCAAAAGCGAGAGACAGAGTACGGAGATGAAACCCGTACGTGCGCTTCTTGAAAAGAGGGCAGTGCGCCGCTCCACCGTCCCCGTGGCAACGCCCGCCGCGACGAAGAGACCTGTGAAAAAGAAGGTGAGAGCGATGAGTGTTGCCGTAGGCACATACAGAATGATTGATACCCACAGAAACAGGGCGGTGAAAAAGGAGCCCCCGAGAAGGAAACGTGCCGTATCGGGAAGCCCTGCGGAGAGCACCACGCGAAAACCGCTCACCGCAAACAGCGCTAAGAAGAGCGCGAGGGCGAGTATTCCCACTCCTCCCGTCGTCACAAGAAATGTCGGAATGAAACCGACCGCGTTGTTGAAGTTTGTATTCCAGAAGATAGTCTCATTGACACCATTCGGTTTGTACCGAAGCCATGAGGTCAAAAAGCGATTCGGACCGACCCCGAAGAGCGGGTCCTCTTTCAGAACTTCTTTCCCGATTGCGAGCGTCGCACTCCATGACGGACGCGCCTCAATCTGAAAAACGGAGAGTCCCGAAGAAATCCGATCCCCAAGGTACCCCGATGAACCATCCGGGGCAAAGGCCGCGTCCATGATGAAGACGAGTGAGATAATGAGCACGGTGAGAGCCCCGAGGGGAATGCGCCGTTTTCGCAATGACGAAACTTGCCCTGGGCCGGACTCATCCACGCTACTCCTAAACCGGCGGATTGAGACGCTGTAGACGACAAAGGCGAGCGCGATGACGCCCACCACATACCAGATAGTCACAAAGTTTACCATCGCAAGAAAGGCGAGAGAAACGACAAGCGCTATGCGCCCAATAACATTGAGGAGCGCAGAGCCGGGCGAAAACTCTATGGTGACGAGCGCGAACGTAAGAACCGCGCCGAAGAATATGGCGACCTCATTCCACTTGCCGAGAACATTTGAGGTCACATCGTTGAATATACCAAACGAAAGAATATCGGGACCGCCGATGAGGCGAGTGATGTGGAACAGCGCCATGAGAGATGCTCCCGCAAGGAACGCTGCGAATGCAAAGAGAATGCTGCGCTCCCTTCCAAAGAGCGAGGCGACAAGAAATGCGAGAAGTATGAGCACGGAGAGCCCGAGCGCCGTCTGCGTCTCAAACCCCTCTCCGATAAGAGAAACGCCGACCGAACCGGAGGAGAGGGCGGCGATCGTGGTCACAAGGAGAACGAGACCTCCCGCCGGCATGAGGTAGAGACGGGGAAACGAAACGATTCCTTCACGCAGGCGGGCAAACAGCCAGAGAAGAAATGCGGAGAGCGTTGCAACCGAAAGAAGTATACTCTTCGTGAATTGAAACGGAACGGAGAGAGAGGGTACGAAAAAGATGGGGAGTAAGAATAGAAGGCCGAGGAGGATAAGAAAAGAAAGCCGGTCCAGGATTGATGCGCTCTTCCCTTCCCCACCCCGTGCTTCCTGCAAACTCTGGTCAGTATCCATGGATATTAGGTAAACATTACACTGGTAAATGAAAAGATTACGATGCAAGTATTACGCAGAGCACAGAGAGACGCAAGGCGACGAGCGTATTGCGTGAGGAATACTATGTGTTGTATAATAGTGTCGGTTGCGCCGGATGACCGCCCCCCACTTTTGAGTTACCAATCGGAGTGTATATAGCGGAGCATATTTCCCAAAAAAATGCCCGTTCAGCTTTTGCCGAAGCTTGGAGACTCAAAAGTGGGGGGAGGAAAGTCCGAACACGCATCCCGCCGTACTTTCACTGAATAATCCCTCTGTGAGTTGATTCGGGGAGCTCTAGGAAAAACTGGGCTTTGTAGTAATCGGATTGTCGGGTGAAAGTACGGCGGGATAAACAGGTAGTGGGTAATTCCCATCTGCCGCAAGGCACGAGGTGCGAACAGAGACGTCTGCCGACGAAAGAAGGCGGACTCCCGCAAAGCGCGGGAGAGCTCCTGCAGCAATGCGGGAGGTGCAACGGCCAAACCCTTACCCGCGTGCAAGGCCGTACTCTGGAAGGTTGGGAGGCTGGACACTGGACGCTGGAAAGATTTTTCCAGTTTCTGGTTTCCAGCTTTCCGGCACTCCGGTTTGTGCCGCTACAGGTTCGCCGCGAGGCGAATCGCAGATAAATGGTCATCTGTCAGTGCAAGGCACTGACCGCGGAATGTCGCTGACATGACGCAGACGGTCGCAGAAGGCCTAAAGCCTGTCGGCTCGGCTAATTAAGGAGATTCCTTTTTCTGCGTCACTCTGCGTTCGGTCTGCGTAGTTCTGCGGCCAATGCCCTGCATTGGCAACAGAATTCGGCTTATAGGCGCAACCGCAAACACTATGCATCATCCCGCTCTACGGCGGGATGATGCCGTTTTCATCCTTCTTTACCATTCCACCCTCACCGAGCAGTATGTGGCGGAATTATACGAAACGCGGAAAGTCCCCGACAAGAACATTGCGCAGTCCCGCCTGCGGCGGGACGAGCATAGGAATTCGCCAGCAGGCGAATATCCGTGTTTTTGGAGGGGAGCTTTCCGCGTTTTCTCTAGACAATCTCACACACACCCGCCACACACGCGAGCTCTCTCTTCACATCCAACTCATCCTGCTTCTCATAGGTGATAATTTTGGAGTAATCAATGTGCTCCAACCGCTTCGCCAATTCCGCGTACCGCTTCTCGTCAATCGGCTCGTACGGTGCAAGCTGGTACACATGGCTTTCGCGCGGCAGGAATGAGAGACCGCCGAGCATGTCCCAGTTCTCATAGAGCCAGTTTGCGACCGCGATCCACTCATCATTCCCGACCGAGACCGTAACGGACGGATTGTGTTCGGTATAGTGCCGTTTGACGTTCTTCCAGTACTCCAGCTGTTCAATCGCGGTGAGATCGTCGCGAAACACGGAGCCGCCCGGCGCCTGCACGGGGAACTCAAACACGTAGGTCGTGGCCGAATCGGCCGGCTGTCCGACCTCCGGATAGTACGGCACCCCTTGATCGCGGAGCATCTTGAAGAGGGCGTCGGTTGCAGAAATTCTGATGCGGCGGATGTAGAATGGCGAGTGCCGCGGGTGCATGCCGGATGAGCAATCCACAAGCTGGGAGAGGGTACCGGAGGGCTTCACGCACGTAATGCAGGTGGATTCATTGATGCCGAGGCGCTTCGCATACATCTTGTTCACCCGAATCGCCTCCTTGCGAAGCGCTTCCAACACCTCGCTCTTGCGCACCTCGGGCGAATCCCACTGTCCCGTAATGGAAACGCCAAGCAATCGCTCCTCCTCGCAATGCTCTTTCCACTCTTTGGAGAGGTACGGAAAGTTGGTGAGCGATGCCTGGTAGGTGCCGAGTATCGTCGCGAGGCGAATCTTTCGCATGAGCGTCTCCTTTGTGTCCTCCTTTCGCGCCACCACTTCAGATAAATTGCAAAACTGCTTTGACTGTAAAATGATCTCCGCGCACGGATTTGTACCGATACTCCCGACAATACGCTCGCCCGTCGCGTCAAAGTAGCCGCGCTCCTTGAGCAACTGTACCCGCCGTGTGGGAAGCTGTTTCGCCAAGGACCCGCGGTTGAAGATGCCGCGCTCGCCCGAGTGACTCTTGATAAGCGCCATCCACTCTCCCAGGAATTCTTCATTGGTCGGCTTCGCGGTATACACGGCAGAATTGTTCGCGAGACTGCGCTGGGGCTCCGTGAGATAAAACTGCCCCTTCTTGGCATCGCGAATCTGCTCATCGTCAAAATCAGAGAGCGAAATCATCGCGCTTCGGCGAACCCCGCCCGAGACGACGCAGTCGCCGATCATGCAGATAATATCGTGAACATTCAGGTTGGTAAGCCGTTTCCCTTGCCGCGTAAGCATTTTTTGGCGGGCAAAGGCAAGGAGGCGGCGCAAGGGCTCCGGACCGGACGACTTGCCGCCCATGGTTTTGAGGCGCGCGCCGGCGGGACGAAGCCCTGAAAAATCAAACTCCACATCAGCTCCGCTCGCCCACGTTTCCATCCCGTGAATGAGGGCGTCGCACCATCCCTCCTTAGAATCGGGAATGATGTACGT
The DNA here is from genome assembly GCA_007375925.1 of Parcubacteria group bacterium Gr01-1014_72. GTDB lineage: Bacteria > Patescibacteriota > Minisyncoccia > Phycocordibacterales > VMFH01 > VMFH01. The sequence continues at coordinate 13,381 of VMFH01000002.1, forward strand.
CGGCAATTTCTTTCCCGTCTGCTGTTTTATCTGCGGGAGCTTCTGCACGTTCTGGCTCTCCACGCTCCACCCCGCGCCCGTGCCGCACATGGAGACATACATGATCTCCGCAATGTCGCGAAAACTTTCCGGCGCGATGAACGAGCAGTTGTAGGCGCAGACGTTCGTCGCGCGCGCCGCAGAACCGGCAAACTGCAGGAGGCGCATGGAGGGCATCGCGCTCATCGTGAGAATCCCCTCGCGGATTTCTTCGTACTCCTCCCGCTTCAGTTTCGTACCGAGATTCTCCTTCATAAACGCAACGTAGCGATCCACCGTCTCAATCCATGTCTCACGGCGACCTTCCTCGTGGATCCAACGCGAGTAGGTCCGGTAATAGACGAACTCGCCGAGCGAACTGCGGAAATAGTTCTTGCTTTCAGACGCAAAACGTCGCACCCGCTCGGGCACCTGAAGCCCCTTTTCGCGAAGCTTGGAACGCTTTTCGCGGTAGAGGATGTAGGCCTTCGCCGTCTTCACATATTCGCTTAAAATAAGCTCTTTTTCAACGGAATCCTGTATTCCCTCTACCGTTGGAACGAAGGTTTTGTGCTTCTTCGCGATGCGCACCAAATCGGCAAAAACCTTGTTTGCGACGAGCGTCGCTTCTTCCGGCGATCCTTCAGCGGTCTGCGTCATTGCCTTCCCGATTGCATTCACGATGCGCGACAGGTCAAACGAAACGACGGTCCCGTCCCGCTTCTGAACGTTCTTCACGAACGAAATTTCTTTCTTCCCCTTCTCCGAACCCGCGCGCTTTGTCTTCGCCATACGTTGTGGAAAAATTTAGAGAGTTGATAACCTGATGCGGGTATATTGTACCGCATCCGGAGCGTCGGGAAAAAAGTGGATAAGTGTCAGATAACAAAAAAGCGCTCCTGTAAACGAGCGCGTCGGCGTGAAGCCCTGTGGAGCGGTTTTCCCGCCCCCGTCCAAAAAAATTCTAGCGCAGAGAAAATGTGGAGCCGACGGCAAGAGCGTAGCGCGCCACCCCTCCGGCGGGAAGTTCTAAGACATAGTGCGCGGCAGTTGCCGGATAAAAAATTTCCGGGTACGTATCGGGAGAGATGTTCTCACGCAGATCCAGTACGCCGTACGCTTCATTGAGCCAGACGATGTCAATCGGGAACTGCATCCCCTCCATCCAGATACCGAGAAAGTCCGGTTCAGGGGGAATAAAGAGCATTCCCTGATCGGGGGCAATCGCCGTAAAAGCCCCTAAACCAAGGGTTGTTTTGAGTTCCGTGTCAGCGACGTAGGCCTTAATGGACTCTCCTTTTTCGGTCTTAAAAACACGGGTCTCGTAGGTAATATCACGCCCTTTTTCCGTACGCATATCCTCCGATTTCAAGGAAAGAAACGCTCCTACAATAAGAACGGTTACTACAAAAAACAAGATGAAGCGATGCATCATAGTAAGTTTAAAGTTGAAATCTCAAAATGTAAAATGACAGTTTAAAATGCAAAATTCCCATCCCACCATTTTTAATTTTATATTTTCTTGAATTGGAGCGCGCACGAATTGATGCAGAAGCGTTTGCCTCCCCGCTCGCGCGGCCCATCGTCAAAGACGTGCCCCAAGTGTGAGCCGCACGTTTTGCACCGGACCTCGGTGCGGCTCATTCCAAGCGACCGATCTTCCAGAAGCTCCACATGTTTCAAATTCACCGGATCGGTGAATGAAGGCCACCCCGTGCCAGAGTCAAACTTCGTGTCCGATGAAAAAAGCTCCTGCCCGCAGACGACGCACCGATACATTCCTTTCTCATGGTTGTTCCAGTGCTCTCCTGTGAAGGGCACCTCCGTCGCGCCCTCCCTCGTCACTCGATAGGCCTCCTCGGAAAGTTTCTCCCGTATTTCTTTGTCGTGTATGGCTTTTTTGCTGTTTCCTGCAGACATCGAAATATTTCAGTAGCCTCCATTATACCCGCAAGATCACCTCCGTGCCATCCGAAAGAAGCTCTACGAGGCGCGAGGGCTCGCCCTCGCGCCGCCCGCCGTCAATGTAGAAGTCTATCGTGTCCCCAAAATACGCGCGTGCCTCTGAAATCGTCCGCGCGGGCGGCTGCCCTTCTGGATTGGCGGAGGGGGCGACGAGCGGGCCAGTCTTTTTAAGAAAACCACACAAATCTCTTACGGAAAAACTACTTTCTAATTCCTGCCCGTCCGGCAGGCGGGCGCGCGAATTAGAAAGTAGTTTTTCCAGGGAAAATAGGTGGTGAGCGAGTAGCCGAAATGCAATCTTTCCTGTCCCGCGGTGGAGGTATGCGAATCGTTCAATCTCCGTAATCGGCACCACGACACTCGTCGGCGGCGCTCCCTCCGACCAAAATTCGCTTAACCGACGCTCCTCGGCGGGAGTTAGCGAAATGCCAAACTGCGCAAGATCGTTCCTGTCGGCAATAAGCACAATGAAGGGCTTCTTTGGATTCCGTTCCTTGATGCTGTAAATGCGCTCCACCGCATCCGGCGACATCGCCGAACCGACCAATCCGTAGAGAGTGTCAGTAGGAATAACACCAATTCTTCCGTTACAAAGAAGCTGTGCGTAAAAATCTTTCATATGTTTTGACTATAGCAACACTTCGTACGACAAGAAAGCCCTCCCAACGGCTGTACAAAATGAATTACACTGCAAGGATTGACATGTCAAAAAAATAATGTACTATGTCACAAGACACTGAACCTTAAGAGAATGAAAAAGAATCTAAAACCGAATGCCCCTCGACAACGGCGGCGCCTGTTGTTCTCTCTCATCCCAAAAGTCACCTGCCTGTTGATCCTCATCACGGCGGTGCTCATCTTTTTTATGCAAAGGGGGCGTAAAAACGAGGCGGCGCGCGCGAGAACGATGATGAGCATGTTCCAAGAGTATCTTGTCGTAAATCGCCCCAAGGCAACATGGTGGCTCCAAAGCACTCCAAAGGCGGAGGAGGGGGATTTGCCGAGAATAGCGGCACTCCTAGAAAATAAGAGGCGCGCAGTCCGCCTTCTCCTTGAGGAAAAGCGGAACATTTCGCCGCTTGCCGGCAAGATTGCGGACATCTTCACCAACATTCTGGTCTCCATTTACAACAAGGGGTCAACGGTCTCATTCACAATGAAAGTACCGTCGCCCGCAAACATCTCGGCCGAACTCTGCATCATTCCTGCCGAAGAAGTTGCCGCCAAGGCCGCCCGTGGAGAGAAGTTTATCTCATCCGTATTTTGGAACCACGATTGGGGAGCGGTGATGCTCTTCGCGCTGGAATTACCCCCTCCCGTCCTCGCGGGAGTGCTTCTCCATGAGTTCGGACATGGGTACTACGATAAGGTGCTACACGCCCCGTCGGCAACCGCTCCACTCGGCTCGGCGAGCCACTCTGGAGAGGAGGTGCTTATGTACGAACTCACGTTTCTTGTTGTCAACCATGAAACAGGCGGGGTGTACGGAGAGGCATGTGATGAGGTGCTTCTGCGGCACAAAAATGTACGCACGCCAAAGCGGCTGATGCAGTCACTCACCCTCGCCGACCTTGCAGTTTTGGACAAAGCGATCAACGCCGAGGGCATCGGTGCAGAAGCCGCGCAGATTGTTCTCGCACAACATATATCGCTCCTCGGCCTGCGTTTTCTTGAAAAACGCGGAAAGGGTCACGACGAGAAAGTTGCCTTCTATCAATGGATAGTTGAGACGACGACTGGCAAACCACCGCGTGAGTGATGTTATCTTAGATTCAACAGAACCCACCCGTTCCGCTCCGCCATCCGTCAACTGACGGAGGCGGACAGCGGAACGGGCTTTTCTTTTTCCAATGAAAAAAAGACCATCTGCATGCTAACGCGGATGGTCGTCTGGTGAAATAGAACATCATTGAGAAAGCCTAAAGCTCTCTTTGCATTCTACGTAGTATAGGATCTTCCCAAGGAAAAATGAGCGTCTTCTTTTTTTCCTTCTTTTTCTTGGGAAAGCAAGCGTCAAGGCTAGAAAGAAAACTAGGAAGGTCTAGTGGGGGGTGCTGGGGAACAAGTGTCTTTTTGTGAATCAGCCCCCGAATCGCTAAATCCAAATCAAAATCGTTAAATCTCAATTCGGGCAACCTCGGCACCGGCCAGTATTTCAGACGCTCAACCCTCATGAGGGGGATGTTGTCGCGAGTCAAGGGCGAGTTGTCAACCAGTGGCACAGATGCGTTGATTGGACGGATCAGACCAAGACTTAACGGCCGCATAGAGTCACACATAAACTAATCCTTTCAAAGTTCGAGATGGAATTAAGTTAACGATGCCATCTAAAATAATACTAGGGCAAATTAACATCTTGTCAAGATGGCGTATATGCTACGTTTAATGTATACTTACAAAAGGTAGGGTGAACACTACAAAAAAACAAATAAGAAAGGCTTAGTATGGACCTCGAAACCGAAGCAAAGTTGCGTCAACAAGGCGTCCTCCATAATGGTCCGATCAGTGATTGTACAGAACTCCACTTTGATCGTGGTCATGATGGATACGGACCACACGTCGACATCATCACAAGGTTTCCTGACCGCCAAGGTGCGCACAAGACGCGGATCGATGGGTTTGGAAATATCATCGACACTGCAATCTCTCTCCCCGAGAATTGACACGGTTGATGCGACAAACAACTTTGCCCGTTCCGTTTTATCGGAACGGGCTTTTCTTTTTCTGCGTTGAAAGCGCGCTCCCGACGAGCCCGTAGAGCGTGTCGGTCGGGAGCACCCCCACCCCGCCGCGCTTGAGAAGTGTGGCCGCTTCGGCAAAAGTTGCGTGCGGTGCGTTTTTCCCACTACTTCGCATTCTTGTCTTGTTGATGAACACCGAAGGTGTTGCCTTCGGTATCCATGAAGTATCCTTGCCACGCCATGCCGGGAAGGGCGAATTTCGGCATAGCGATCAAACCACTCGCCTTTTTTATCTTTTTTGCGATATCGTCAAAATCCTCAACTTGCACCGTACACACATAGGCGTTTGTGCCTTGCTCTTTCGCGGGCGCGGGACAAGGTCGCGGCAAGAGTCCACCATTGATTCCTTTTTCTTTACTGTCTTTCGGCGCGGTCATGACCATCCAATACTTGTTGTTCCCCCACTGCTCAAAATCCCAGCCGAACACGGATTTGTAGAACTTCATGGCCCGCTCGGGGTTATCCGCCTGTATTTCAAAATGTACGACTCTGTTACTCATAATATTTTAAATAAAGGCATATTTATTTAGTCTCCAAATATATCACTTTTAAACTGATGAACTTTTCTATGGCTGAAACCGTAGCGTCTTTAACCTGCGCGTCGCTTTCCGCAACCCATCGCGCGAAATTATAGAGTTCTTGATTATCAACACGCAACCATTTATCGTTTTTATAAAAAAAATATAAGAGAGTTGTTACCGCAATTCTTTTGTTGCCATTCTGGAAGGGGTGGTTTTTTATCATAAAATAAAAAAGAACTGCGGCTTTTTGTATGAGACCTTTGTAAAGATATTTTTTATCGAACTTTTGGAATGGTGCCACAAGACAGCTCTCAAGAATTTGAGAGCGCCGCGTTTTGAAATCAGGAATCGGCTCATTCCAAGTCATCCACTTTCGCGCAAGCGTGTGAGCAACATATTCAACTTCTGCAACAGAGATGAGAGTCATGGTTATTCCTTACCGAGCAACCGGAGTGCTTCACTATACTCTTTGATGGTTTTCTCAACTGACTCTTCAATTTCCTTCTTTTTTTCGTCGGTCAATTCCAAACCTAAAATTCGATTAAGTTCGTCGTGAGCAATAATATAATTACGTCCCACTTTTTGGGCCTTAATGTCGCCATTTTGAATTTTATTAAAAACAGTGGTGCGACTTACACCTAATATTTTTGCTGCTTCTGTTGACGATATGTATTTTTCACCTTTATTCTTCATGGTGTTATTATACTCCTGTTAACATTGGTGTCAATGGTTAACATGTGTTAATGAAGGATTCCCTACAACAGGTTGGGAATACTAACCTTTGCGCGAATCCTTGGTGGGTTGCCCCACACACGCTTTCTCCCGTACGAGGCGGAGGAGGCGAGATTCGAACTCGCGGTACCGTTTCCGATACACAGTCTTTCCAGGACTGCCCGTTAGACCGCTCCGGCACTCCTCCGCCTCACACGGGATTGCGATTTTCAACCAATCGTCCGTCATAGCGGACTCTTGGGAAAATCGGGAACAAACTCCGCGCATTAGCTTGCCCCGTATTCCGCTGAAAGCGGATACTTCGGGAACCGCCCACCGCTTAAGCGGGGTCCCGCCAAAGGCGGTGATATGCGAACCCTCCGTGCCGTGCGGGAATGTGCTCTGTACCTAAACATTCTGCACAAATTTGAATGTTTAGACAAATCAGCGTCGGAAAAACTCTCAATGCCTCCTGACAGGATTCACTCTCCACGCTATACGCTACTTATATGGAACGGTAGACAACGAGCGAGAGCACCGCGAAGACGAGCGAGAGAACAAGGGTCCAGAAGGAAGCGGCGAGGAGCCATGGCAGGTCAAAAATGAGGAAGCAGATGAGAAAGAGGAGGCCAGCGGATTGCAAAACCATCTTGATTTTTCCGACATGCTTCGCAGAGACATCTTCGCCTCGCTGATTGCGCCGATACGCCCCATACATGAGGAGCACCTCAAGAGTGATTATTGAGAGCGCGAGGAAGGGGTGAAAGGCACGTCCGACGAGAATCGCGGCGGTACTCCCGATGAGCAGCTTATCCGCAAGCGGGTCGTAAAATTTCCCCCAGTCGGAGACGAGTCCTTGCGTCCGCGCGAGCGCGCCGTCAAGCGCATCTGAAAACGCTGAAATAAGAAAGAGCGGCGCGGCAATTTCATACTCCCCAATCGCGAAGAGGTAGATGACGAAGGGGATTGTCCCGAAACGAAACCACGTGATGTGATTCGGCGTCACAAAGCGCGGCAGAAGCGGGAGGATGGTTACCGCGAGAAGTCTGTCTACAACAGTAACTTTTGTCGGGTCGTGAACCATTTGTTTACACGCGATGCTCCCCGAGGAGCGCCTTGATGCGCTCCTCCGCTGGTGGGTGAGTAGAAAAAATACGATTCATAAAACCGGTAAATCCCTCTGCGCCGAAAGGACTCGCAATGAAGAGGTGGGCTGTCGCATGGTTCGCCCGCACCATTGGTCGTCCGTATGCAGAAATTTTCCGAAGCGCGGACGCAAGACCTTCGGGATAGCGGGTGAGAAGGGCGCCTGAAGCATCCGCGAGAAACTCGCGCTTCCGTGAAATTGCAAGCTGGATGAGCTTGCCGATAATCGGCGAGAGGATGGCGAGAAGAATTGCCGCGATGAGGAGGAAGGCGTGCGCACGTCCCCCACCGCTGTCACGCCGTCGCCCTCCAAAGTGGGACATACGCAAAAACAAATCTGAAAGGAGCGCGATGAGCCCAACAAGGACAACGACAACGGTTGCAACGAGAATGTCGCGGTTGCCGATGTGGGAGAGTTCGTGCGCAATGACCCCCTCCAACTCGCTTCGCTCAAGCGTCGCGAGGAGCCCTGTAGTCACCGCCACGGCAGCATGTGCCGGGTCACGCCCCGTCGCAAACGCATTCGGCGCCGGATCGTCAATCACATACACGCGGGGTATCGGAAGACCCGCGGTGATGGAGAGGTTTTCCACAACATTGTAGAGGTCTGGCGCTTCACTCTTCTCCACCGCCCGCGCACCCGAAACCGCGAGCGCAATTTTGTCCGACCACCAGTAGCTCGCAAAGTTCATAAAAATACTTATGAAAACCGCCACGTACAAAACCTCCGGAGCGTTATAGGCCACCCGAAAGGCCCAGCCGAGGGCGATAATCACAATAAAAAAGACGGACATAAGAGCCCACGTCTTCCTAATATTCGCATCACGATGAGTGTAGATGGTAGACATGGAGGAGCTTACAGCTTCAAGCTGTTAGCTTATAGCTAGTAGCTAAAAGCTGACTTTGACTGGCTCCTTCGCCGCCGCCTCTTCTTCCCCTTGGAGATCAAAAAGCTCCATTTTGCCGAAACTAAAAGCGCCCGCGATTACATTGCCTGGGAACTGCTCTATCGCTGTGTTGAGGTCGCGCACGTTGCCGTTGTAGAAACGGCGCGCCGCCTGGATTTTGTTTTCGGTATCAGAGAGTTCGCGCTGAAGCTCGGCAAAATTTTGATTGGCTTTGAGATCCGGATACGCCTCGGCAACAGCAAAAAGAGACTTGAGCGCTCCGGTAAGCATATTTTCCGCTCGGCCGTGTTCGGCCGCAGTGCTCGCCCCCATCGCGGCGCTCCGCGCCTTCGTCACATTCTCAAACGCGGAAGACTCATGCCGCGCATACCCCTTAACCGTACTCACGAGGTTCGGAATGAGGTCATAGCGGCGCTTCAGCTGCACCTCAATATCGCTCCACGCCTCCTTCGTGCGATTCACGAGTGAGACGAAGCGGTTATAGGCAAAGATAGCCCACAGAACAATTGCGACAGAAACAATGAGAAAAATTGTGCTGATACCCATAGTTGTGAGTGCTTAAAATGCTAATGTGTCTATTATACCACACAGTGTCCGCAAAAATCACTTCGCAAAAACAAGGGTTTTCGCCAAACTTTCAAGGAAGTCCGCAACCGAATTTTTATCCATTCCCACAGTAAACGAACTGAAAATATATGCGTAGTCGCCATGGAGCACGTTCACAGAAACACTCGGGCCCCCATCTCCACCTTCCTCAATCACATAAATTCGGTTGGAGCCAATGGCGACATCCTTTACAACTCTCAACGATGGGCAGCCGGGACCCTCTTCCAAGGCTGGCGGACATGAAAATGGACCTCGTATGTGAGACATGGTCTCCGATGCCATGCTCACATAGAATGTTATAAAATCATTTGGAATCTTAGTGAGAGAAACAATAAACATTCTCCCTGTCTTTGTAGGGTTCTGAATAACATAGTCTGGTGGGTATCTGAACTCAAATCCATACTCATCATTGCGGATTGCGGTAGGTTTTCCATTCCGCCATTTCATCTTTTTTCCTTATCTCATCTTTCTGAATCGGTTGATTTTCCAGATTTTTTCTTATCACTACATACCCACCAGCAAGAACAATGGCTATGATAAGCGCGACGAAAGTGGGAGCAATGGCTTTTTGCGAGGGTTTCATTTTCTTTATGCTTCCCTACAAGCTACTCCGCCAGCTGGCGGACTACAACCTACAAACTATTGCTATTTCGCCCGTGACTCAAGCCGGCCTACCCGTCGCTCTAGAGCGGTAAAATCATCATAACTAACCTTCTGACGCAAATCGCCCTTAATAACGACTATATCTTGTTTGATGACAGAAAGGTCTCCTTGCATAACAGAAATATCTCCTTGCATCAGAGAAATGTGTACGGACTGTTGTTTTACATTTTCCGTGAGATCTGCGAGCACATCAAAAATTCGTGAAATCTGCTCCGAGTTCAAGACCGCCTGATCCGCAACGACTTTGAGACGACTTTGATACTCCTCTCCAAGAGAGCTCATGTGCCGTCTTATTTCTTTCGTCTGCGCTGTAAGTAGTTTTTTTATGTTTTCCGACTTCCTTTTCATAAACAGCAGTATACCACACCCCCGTCCCGCTATCCGCCTCCGTCAGTTGACGGATGGCGGAGCGGGACGGGGGTGCCTTTTTTCCTTATACTTATACAGAAACCTTATACTGGTTAGTATTCTCCCATCCCTGCGCCCGCTCCGCCGGCTGGCGGATTCTTCTCCTCCGGCTCCTCAGCAATCGCGACTTCCGTCGTAAGCAAAATGGCCGCGGCGGAGGCGGCATTCTCAATGCCAAGCCGCGTTACCTTCACGGGGTCAATAATGCCCGCCGCGAGCATGTCCGGTACCCACTCGTCTTTGAGTGCGTCGTACCCAGCGTTCCCCTTCGCCTCACGGACCCGCTCCACAATGACCGACCCGTCGTCCTTGCCAGCATTCACCGCGATTTGCTTCAGAGGCGCCTCAAGCGCCTTGAGCACGATACTGAATCCAATCTCAAATTCCTGTCCGACACCCTTCTTCTCTTTCTCTTTCTCGAACCACTCGCGCACCTTCGCCGCGGCGCGAATGAACGCAACTCCGCCGCCCGCAACAATCCCCTCCTCAATCGCGGCCTTCGTCGCATTCACCGCGTCCTCAATCTTGAGCTTCAAATACTTCATCTCGGTCTCGGTCGCGGCGCCGACGCGGATAACCCCGACACCCCCCGAGAGCTTGCCGATACGCTCGTCCAATTTTTCAATGTCAAATTTTGAATCCGTCTGCTCTTTCTGCTTTTTGAGCTGTGCGACCCGCTCATCAATGTCCTGCGTCCTGCCTTTTCCGCCGACAATGACCGTCTTGTCCTTCGTCGCAATAACCTTGCGCGCGCGGCCAAGCACATCAAGCCCCGCATTCTCAAGCTTCACGCCAAGCTCCTCCGAGACCACCTTCCCTCCCACCATGGTCGCAATATCGCCGAGAAGTTCCTTTTTCCGGTCGCCATAGCCGGGCGCCTTCACCCCAAGCACACTGAAAGAACCGCGCAGCTTATTGAGCACGAAGGTCGTCAGCGCCTCGCCCTCAATCTCATCCGCGACAATGACGAGCTCTTTCTTTCCCGACTGCACGAGCTTCTCCAGAAGCGGCAGAATTTCCTTCACGGAGGAAACTTTCTTATCGGTTACGAGAATGCTCGCATCGCTCATCTCCGCCTCCATCCGCTCCGAGTTCGTGATCATATAGGGCGACGCGTACCCCTTGTCAAACTCCATGCCCTCCACCACCTCGCTCAGAACGCCCGTGGACTGCGACTCTTCCACCGTGACGACACCGTCCTTCCCGACCTTCTCAATCGTGTCCGCGATGATGGCGCCGATCTCGGCCGATTCGGCGGCGATGGTCGCGACCTGCTTGTACTCATCCTTGCCTTTGATCGGCTTCGCGATGTCTTTCAGGGCCTTCACCGTAAGCTCCGTCGCTTTCTCAATCCCAGAGCGAACCGCCATCGCGGAAACGCCCATGGTCGTCTGGCGAAGGCCTTCGGAAACGATCGCTCCCGTGAGTACGACAGAGGTAGTCGTCCCGTCGCCCGCCAGATCATTTGTTTTGGTCGCCACTTCCTTCGCAATCTCGGCGCCCATATTCACGAACTTGTCTTTGAACGAAATTTCCTTTGCGATAGAGACGCCGTCGTTCGTGATGGTCGGGCTCCCGTAGCCCTTGTCCAACACGACGTTCCGACCTCGCGGGCCAAGGGTGATCTTCACCGCATCCACAACGCGGTCTACACCCTTCTTGAGAGCCTGCCGCGCCTCCTCATGAAAAAGAATTTGTTTTGACATAACAGTACACGATGCAAATATACGAATGATATGAGTGTACACGATGCAAATATACAAATGGATGCGAATGAAACGAATGGGGAGTACATTCAATTCGTATCATTGGTATAATTTGTATATTAGTATCGCTACACCTACCCCATTCGTATCATTGGCATAATTCGTAGATTCGTATCGCTACATTATTATTATTTTGTAATTTGTGTCGTGTTACTTTATAACTGCCGCAATTTCACTCTCCCGCACAAGCGAATACTCCACATCGTCAATCTTTATCTTCTCCCCCCACTGAAAGAGAACTGTCTGCCCCACCTTCACCCTGATGGGAACAAGCTTGCCGTCCTCGTACTTTCCTTCACCAACGGCAATGACGGTGCCGCGCTTCGCGCCGCGGTCATCGCTCACCGTTTCAGGGATGATAATGCCCGACCTGCTTTCCTCGCTCTTCTCAATCTCCCGAATGAGGACGCGGTCGCTAAGAGGAACGATTCTCCCCGAAGAAGCTCCCGAAGCCCGTTTCGCTTTCACTTTTTTCGCCTTCATAGATTGTGCGTGAATTACCTGCTTATACTAATAAATATGCTGATGAGGGGCACATTATAGTGCATCTCTCTGTATTGTCAACGAAATCTCGTAGCATGGAATCCCGATTTTGATTCATCAAAATCGAGGATCCGCGATTTCCTAAAAGGAAATCGGGACTTGAAACCTGAAACATAGAAGATGGAGGAAGAGCGGCTTGACAATGTATATATAGTAGTATATCACACGGGTAGGACTGGTACGCTGGTATGGCAAAAGGCTGACAAAAAGAAAGGTAAAGAATGAATGATACAGTGGCGGCAACATTAAAAAAGCTGGTCGAGACTGGAGAACTTCGGTTTGCGGCTTTGCTGGCAGCGAAGCTTCTCCCCGAACCCAAACGGAGCGAGGAACTCACGGGTATCCTTGCGAGGTATGTGGAGGAGGGGCATCTCAACGGCGCGCGGGAGACAGC
>VMFH01000037.1 GCA_007375925.1 Parcubacteria group bacterium Gr01-1014_72
TCTCACACTCTCGGTCAGTCCGGCGGATATGGGGAAGATTATCGGGCGCATGGGCAATACCGCCAAGGCGATTCGGACGCTCTTGCGCGTCGTCGGTATGAAAAACAACGCGCGCGTTAATCTCAAGATTAACGAGCCGGAAGGGGGGCTCCGTTCTCCCGAGCGCGCGACGAAGTCGGTTGACGAGGCGATGGAAGACCTCAAGATATAACCTTTTCACTTAACGCTCCAAGATTTTGAAAATGATGTCAGCTTTTTTCATGAAAAATTCAAAACTCCTCGCAGACTCGTCAGACAGTTGAATTTTTCTAAAAGCTTTGTCATTTTCTAAAATCTTTACGCGAATCGTTCTTACATCTCTCGGTCTCATGGTATAGAAAGGTGGCGGGAGAGTACCCGCCGCTTTTCTTTTTCTTTCTAGACGCCATACACTAAACACTATACGCTATACGCTATGCGATTTCATATAGTTACATTGTTCCCGAAGGCGTTTGATTCCTATCTTGGGGAGTCCATTGTAAAACGTGCGATTGAGGATGGGAAAATCGCGGTGAAGTTTTACAACCCGCGCGACTTTGCCGACAACAAGTGGCGGCGGATTGACCGCGCGCCCTACGGCGGCGGACCCGGCATGGTGATTCAAGCCGAACCCGTTATTCGTGCAATTGAGAAAGCTTTCTTCGTGATTCATTCCAAAGTTCTCAAGAACTTTGGAATGAAAAAGACTTCTGTAAAAGCTAAAAAGCTACTAGCTACTAGCCACAAGCTTTCTCCCATCATTTGGTTGACCCCGAGCGGGAAGCAGTTTACGAACGAGTACGCGCGGAAGGTGGCGAAGCGACACAGCAACATTATCATTGTGTGCGGACGCTACGAGGGCATTGATGCGCGCGTCAAAAAAGTTTTTCAGAACACGACACGAATTACAAATGGGAAGCGGATGACACGAATAGGAGTTGAAGAGATTTCTGTCGGGCCGTTCGTTCTGACCGGCGGAGAACTGCCGGCGATGGTTATGATTGACGCAATCGCGCGGCAGGTGCAGGGTGTCTTGGGGAATGAGGGCTCGCGTGAGGAGGAGCGCGTCGCGAGTCCCGATGTGTACACGCGTCCCGAGGTGTTTGAGTACAAAAAGAAAAGATACCGCGTCCCGAAAGTTCTCCTCACTGGCCACCACAGGAAAATAGAAGAGTGGCGAGCGAGTGTAATCAAGCGGCGCAGGCCCCACATCTGAGCACCGGTTATCCACAGGTTATGCCTTGACCAACGCAAAGACTCTTGACAAGAATAACCGCCTTGGTCTATACTGCTGGCACCGAAGAGATTGAGTCGTGGGTGATAGACGCTTGGCGAAATTACCAGAGTAGCCTTTGTTTGCTACGATTTTGCGCCGAAGAACTAAATAAGTCCCTCCACAAGCAAAAAGGCCGTCCGAAGTAAGGATCGGGCTTTTTGTTTGTATATCGTTTTGTCAAAACCAGACAAGGGTTTTTAATGTTTTTGACTTTTATCAGTTTGACCAATCTCCGTCTATGACCCCATCACACACAGGGACGCAGACCAAGAAATACTTCTCCCATTTTCGGGAGCCGCTTGCGGCGCTTCCGAATCTCGTGGAACCCCAAGTGCAATCGTTTCAGTGGCTCCTCAGAGAGGGGCTCGCTGAAGTGTTCAAGGAATTTTCTCCCATCCGCGACTACTCAGGGAAGAAGTATGAGCTTGAGTTTACAGAGTTCAAACTTGCGGAGGCGAAGTTTGACGAGTACTACGCCAAAGAGAACAAGCTCTCCTACGAGGCGTCGCTCAAAATAACGGTGCGGCTCAAGAACAAGCTCATGAACACGACAAAGGAACAAGAGATTTTTCTTGCGGATTTTCCTCTCATGACCGCGCACGGAACCTTCATCGTGAGCGGCATTGAGCGCGTCATCGTGCCCCAGCTCGCCCGCTCCTTCGGTGTCTTTTTCACAGTGCAAGAACTTAAGGGACGGCGTCTCTTCGGGGCCAAAATTATTCCCGCCCGCGGCGCGTGGATTGAGATTGAAACGGACGTTGACAGCGCCCTCTATGTGCGGATTGACCGGAAGCGCAAGTTTCCGGCGACCTCGCTCCTTCGGGTGCTCGGCGCGGCCACGAATGAAAAAATTGCGGCGCTCTTTTCCGGCAACCAGCACGCGAAGGAGCACCTTACTGCGACACTGGCGAAAGACCACGCGACTGCCGCCGACGCGGCATACCTTGAGATACACAAACGGCTCCGCGACGGGGAAATCGGGACCGTGGAGAATGCGCGAGAGTTTGTCAATTCAATTTGGAGCGAAGAGCGCTACGACCTTTCGCGGGTCGGGCGCTTCCGTTTCAACAAGCGGTTTGGGAAGCCGCTCGAGGGGAAGGAGAGCGACCGGCGCACTATTTCTCTTGATGATGTCACGACAATCATCTCGCATGTCATGACGCTCAATGCGACGCCCTCGGCGGAGGAGGATGATATTGACCATCTCGGGAGCAGGCGCGTCCGGTTCGTCGGCGAGCTCCTCCAGCAGAAAATTCGCGTCGGCATGTCCCAGATCAAGCGCAACATTCAGGACCGCCTCTCAACCGTTGATTCAAGCGTAACGCAGCCGGTGCAGTTCATCTCCCCGAAGCCCCTGCAGGCCCGCATCAAGGAGTTTTTTACAACGAACCAGCTCTCGCAGTTTATGCAACAGGAGAACATTCTCTCCGAGCTTGAGCATCTTCGTACGCTCTCGGCCTTGGGCCCCGGCGGCCTTACAAGGGAGCGGGCGGGTTTTGAGGTTCGGGATGTGCATCCGTCCCACTACGGGCGGGTGTGTCCGATTCACACGCCGGAAGGTCCAAACATCGGCCTCATTCTCCGCCTCTCAACCTATGCGCGCATCAACGACTTCGGCATGATTGAGACGCCGTATGCGAAAGTGGTGAATGGCAAGATCACTGGAGAGATTCACTATTTGAACGCGTTGGAGGAGGAGGGGCAGAAAATTGCGCACGCGGCGGGTGCATGCGCTCCCGACGGCACGATACTTGACGAGTACGTTGAGGTGCGTTTTCAGGGAAGTCCCGACATGATAAAGCGCGAAGCGGTGAATTACAGCGACGTCGCGACCACGCAGGCCTTCTCCGTTGCAACGTCCATGATTCCGTTTCTTGAGCACGATGATGCGAACCGTGCGCTCATGGGTTCAAACATGCAGAAACAATCAACGCCGTGCCTCGTGCCGGAAGCCCCGCTTGTCGCGACGGGTATAGAAGAGCGTGCGGCGCGGGATACGGGACGGCTCATCCTCGCGGAGGAGAGCGGCACGGTTGCCGCTGTTGATGCCCGCCACATTGCCGTACGTACCCCCAAAGGAAAGACGCACGAGTACCCACTCGTTAACTTCTCGCGCACCAACGGCTTCACCGCCGCGCACCATCGCCCCGTCGTCTCGCTCGGGCAGAAGGTGAAGAAGGAGGACCTCATGGCGGACACCTCTTCGAGCGACCGCGGGCAGATGGCGCTCGGCCAGAACGTGCTCGTCGCGTTCATGTCGTGGTCCGGTGCCAACTACGAAGACGCCATTATTCTTTCAGACCGCCTCGTGCGGGAGAGCAAGTTCACCTCCATCCACATTGAAGAGTTCGTCGTGAACGTCCGCGACACGAAACTCGGGCCCGAAGTCACGACGCACGACATTCCGAACGTCGGCGAGGCGAAGCTCAAAAATCTTGATGAAGACGGAATTGTCCGCATCGGCGCCGAGGTGCGTCCGGGCGACATCCTCGTCGGCAAAATTACCCCGAAGGGAGAAACACAGCTTACCCCCGAGGAGCGTCTTCTGCGCTCGCTTTTCGGCGAGAAGGCGCGCGACGTGAAGGATACCTCCAAGCGCATGGAGAACGGGAAGCGGGGCCGCGTCATCGGCGTGAAGGTCTTTTCGCGCGAGAAGGGAAATAAACTTGAGAGCGGTATTTTGAAACGTATTCACATTGAAGTCGCGGAACTGCGCGTCATCTCGGTCGGCGACAAGCTCGCGGGGCGACACGGCAACAAGGGCGTCATTTCCAAGATTCTCCCCATTGAAGAGATGCCGTTCATGGAGGACGGTACGCCGATTGACGTCATTCTCACCCCGCTCGGCGTGCCCTCGCGCATGAACCTCGGGCAGATTCTGGAGCTTCACCTCGGATGCGCTGCGAAGGCCCTTCACTATCAGGCGATTGTGCCGCCGTTTACCGGCGCAACCGACGAGGAGATAAAGGGCGAGCTTGCAAAGGCGGGATTTGATACGTCAGGCAAGATGAAACTCTACGACGGGCGTACGGGAGAGTCCTTCGCCCAACCGATTGCGGTCGGGTATATGTACATCTTGAAGCTCCACCACATGGTTGAGGATAAGATTCACATGCGTTCCATCGGACCGTACTCCCTCATCACGCAACAGCCTTTGGGTGGCAAGGCGCAGGGTGGCGGGCAGCGCTTCGGCGAAATGGAGGTGTGGGCGCTTCTCGGACATGGTGCGGCATACACTCTGCGGGAGATGCTCACCATCAAATCGGACGATATTCCCGGACGCGCCGCAGCGTTTGACGCAATTGTGAAGGGGGAGCCCCTGCGGGAATCAAACATTCCGGCGTCGTTTAACGTGCTTCTGAACAACATGCGCGGACTCGGACTCGATGTTCGGCTTGAGCGGCAGGGCGGTCGAAAACAGGAGCGCAGGGAACCGGCGGCAGAGTAACTTACACCACGATTATGATGCAACAGACGACACTACGAACTGGTTTTGAGATGATGGGCGTGCGGGCGAAGCGAGAGCAGGCAGCCGATTTTGACAGCATCTCTCTCACGCTCGCCTCGCCGGAGCGCATTGTGGAGTGGTCAGAGGGTGAAGTGACAAAGCCCGAGACCATTAACTACCGGACCCAGCGGAGCGAAAAGAGCGGCCTCTTTGACGAAAAGATTTTCGGTCCGGACAAAGACTACGAGTGTTACTGCGGAAAGTACCGCGGCATCCGCTACAAGGGCATCGTGTGCGAAAAGTGCGGCGTTGAGATTACCCGCGCGATTGTTCGCCGTGAGCGGATGGGGCACATCACTCTCGCAACTCCCGTCGCGCACATCTGGTTCCTCCGGAGTATGCCCTCCCGCATCGCTTTGGCGCTCGGCATGTCAGCGGCGGAGGTGGAAAAAGTAGTTTACTTTGCGGGGTACATCGTCACGCGGACGATACCGGAGGAGCGTTCGCGACTTCTCAAAGAGCTTGATGCCGAGTACAAGACGAAGGGCAAGCAGCTGACCGACGAACGCGCGAAAGAGGCCCTCAAAGAAAAACTCCTCACAACGAAGCGTGAGATTGAGAGCATTCGGGAAATGGTCGTGCTTGATGAGGTTCTGTATCACACCTTTTCACTGCGGTACGGTACGATGTTTGAGGCGGGCATCGGCGCTGAGGCCGTCTATGCACTCCTTAAAGCGCTTGATTTGAGAAAGCTTGTGGCGGGACTTACGACGGCGCTTCCGGACGCCAATGCGCTTGAGCGCGAGCGCATCGGCAAACGGCTTTCCCTCATCCGCGCACTCCTTGCGGCGAACGTGCGCCCCGACTGGATGTTTCTCACCGTCATTCCGGTTATTCCTCCGGCGCTTCGCCCCATGGTTCCCCTGGACGGCGGGCGATACGCGACATCGGATGTGAACGACCTCTACCGGCGCGTCATCAACCGCAACAATCGCCTCAAGAAACTTCTTGAGATAAAGGCGCCCGAGGTGATTCTTCGCAACGAGAAGCGGATTCTCCAGGAAGCGGTTGACGCTCTTCTTGACAACACCATTCGTCACGGGAGCGCCTCGCAGGGACTTTTGAGTCAGGCGCAGCGGCGTCCACTGAAGTCGCTCGCGGACAATCTCAAGGGCAAGCGCGGCCTCTTCCGCCAGAACCTTCTCGGCAAGCGCGTTGATTATTC
>VMFH01000038.1 GCA_007375925.1 Parcubacteria group bacterium Gr01-1014_72
AGGAGGGGGGCATCTTCCGAATCGGCAAGCACCGGTTCATAAGCATTGTTCTATCCGCAGAATACCCTGCCTAACTTTTGCCGAAAAGTTAGGCAGGGATGAATGCGGAGAGAGGGGAAGGGGGTCGGGGAAACGAGAGTTTCCCCGTGGAGGAGAGCAGCGACCCGCCAGCTGGCGGGGAGCGTTGAGAACCGAGAGGGTCTCAAAATAAAAGTCTGCTCGCCTAATACCTCGTCCCGCTAGCAGCGGGACGAGGATAGGACGAGCGGACTTTTATTCTCGGGTGACGCGACGAGGAAAAACGTCCCGCTTAGAGCGGGACGTTTTTCCTACAGCTCATCCTCATCATCAAAACTATCCGTGTCCAGATCTTTCTCCAGATTCCCCTCCTCAAGGTCAGTGCCACTCGCACCCCCCAACTCTTCCTCAGTTTCCTCCTCATCGCGAACGTCGTCGTTCATCGTAGTCGTTTAAATTAGTGATAACGACTCTTCTTGCCTCGCGGCGAAAAAGAAGATGCACTAGTAATACCAGAAATTGTTTTTTTTGAAAACAACCCCCACCTGTGTATAAGTGGAGACCATGGAACACAGAGCACGGAACACGGAACACAGAACAGGAAGCATGCAATATGAAAAGCTTCCTTCTTGTGTTCTATGTTCTGTGTTCTATGCTCCGTGATTCTCCGGCAAGACAGGTGAGTGCGATTGCAATTGCATCATACTCATCATCCAACATTTTCTTTTTTGTAAGGACAGTGAGAACCCGTACCATCTTCGCGACCTGCCGCTTATCACTCCTTCCGTACCCCGTTACGGCGACCTTCACCTGAAGCGGCGTGTACTCAAAGGTACGCAGTCCTGCCTGCGCGGCCTCGCTCAAGATGACGCCGCGCGCCTCGGCGACCCGCATCGCTGTTTTATGATTCGTGGCGAGGAAGAGTCGTTCAATCGCGAGAACACTCGGCCTGTGATTTTTTATCACCCCAAGTATTTCTTCGGCAATTTTCTGCAACCGCTTCTCATGCGGTTCCTTCGGAGAAGTTCTGACGCACGAAGAAAAGAGGACGCGGTCTTTCCCGTTCACGCGCTCAACAACCGCGACTCCCATCCGCTCATACCCGGGATCTATACCAAGGACTCTCATAGTATCGATGCGAATATACGAATTATACCAATGATACAAATAGGGTTGAGGATTTTATTCGTTTCATTCGCATTCATTCGTATATTTGCATCGCGTACTTATTCGGCGTTGGTGACAACTTCCTGCACGTCCTCCTGTTCCAGAAGCTCATCAACGAGTTTCCCAAGTTTCGCAAGGTCTTCGTCTGAGAGTGCTATGGTAGTCGTCGGTTTCCACACTCTTTCCCCATTCGCGTCATTCGTTCCCATTCGCATATTGGTGTCGTGCCCTGTCTTCGTGAACGCCCACAGCGCAGAGCCGGGGGAGGCGAGTGAGGCACCGTGTCGCGCGAGAATCGCTTTGATCTCCTGCGAAGCGCGATTTTTGCTGTCAGTGAGGACGTCTATGATGAGTGCAATGCCTCCCGGGCCGTACGCCTCGTACATCGCGCTCTCCATCGCCGCGCCCTTTTCGGTGGCCTTTTTGATGGCGCGTTCAATGTTGTCGTTGGGCATGTTTTCTTTGCGAGCGCGCTCAATCGCGGCGCGGAGCGCCGGCGCCTCGCGGTTGCCTTTGGCCGCCCGCGCCTCGTTCGTAATGAGCTTCGCGTACTTTGAAAAGACCCGACCTTTTGTAGCGTCCGACCTCTCTTTCTTTCTTTTTATTTGTGTCCACCGATTATGACCGCTCATAGGAATCAGCTTGTAGTTATTAGCTGGTAGCTTGTAGTGTAGGGATAGTCTGTAGTATAGCCGAATCAGAAAAGCTGGCGAGTCTATGGATTTGCTACTTGATTCTTCAAAACGATATGGATATAATTAAGCTCGGATTTTTCCGATGAAGGAGGTGAGAACGTTATAACAACTAAAACATTTAGAGTGAAAGACTCTAATTTTCAAACGTCTTCATGGACGAAAGGTGGGAAGAGGTGTGTTCAAATTGCCAGGAAGCAGCGGGGTATTGCAGTACGTGACAGTAAAGACCCTGGCAAAATGACTCTCTTTTTCACTCGTAGTGAGTGGACGGCCTTCGTTAAGGGTGTGAAAGCGGGTGAGTTCGACTAACCCCGCGCAAAGACACCCTCCATGATATTATAGTGGTGTGTCCACTCGGTGAAGTAACCGCAAACTTTCAAAGCGCTACCGAGAGGTAGCGCTTAAATCTTTTAGCCGCATAGTTCATTCTGAAGGATTTAGGGATTTGTTCTCGCTCGCGCACACGTGCGAGACCTTGCGGTAATTTTTTCTGCCGATGCGGTATACTTTCCTCATGTCATTTGAACAACCAAAAAGTGCGGGGGAGGGAAGTGAATGGCTACGGCTCCAGAACGCGATGCAGATCGCGCTCGCGCGCAAATTCTACGGGTTTGATATTGGAGAAGAAGAGATGCGACGCTGGATTGAAGAGCACAGCAGGGATTTTGACGTACTCGTTTCAAATAAGCCGGAGATAGTGGAGCGGTTCCGGGATAATCCAACTGCCGCGCTTACGGAAGCTGAAGAAGCGCTCTACAAAAATAAATTGGCGGCGTAATGTATTCCGCATCTATTCCGTTATTTTGCAAAATAACGGAATAGATGAAGAGAGGGGCGCTGCGTTTTGTCGCGGCTCACAAGAGCGCGCCGCGGGAGATGCCAAGGTGCTCATACGCGTGCGCGGTTGCGACGCGGCCTCGCGGCGTGCGCTCAATGAAACCAATCTGCAGAAGGTAGGGTTCGTACACGTCCTCAATCGTACCCATGTCCTCGGCGAGCGCCGAGGCGATGGTGTTGAGCCCCGCCGGCCCGCCGCCAAACTTCTCTATGAGCATCATAAGAAGAGCCCGATCGCTCGCGAGGAGGCCGCGCCTGTCAACGCCGAGGAGTTCAAGGGCCTCCTCCGAAACCTCCTTCCCGAGCACGGCCCTCTTTTTCACCTGCGCGAAGTCTCGCGCGCGTTTCAGAAGATAGTTTGCGGTGCGCGGCGTGAAGCGGCTCCGTTTCGCAAGCTCCGCGATCGCCCCCTCGTCAATCGTAACGCCGAGAATCTCGGCCGAGCGGGTGATGATGCGCCGTATCTCCTCCTCCGTGTAGAACTCAAGGCGAAAGACACCGCCCGAGAAGCGCGAGCGAAGCGGCGCCGAGAGAAGCGCAATGCGCGTCGTCGCCGCGATGAGCGTGAAAGGCGGAAGCGCGAGTTCAAGCGTGCGCGCCGACGGACCCTTCCCAATCATAATGTGGAGCATTCCCGACTCCATCGCGGGGTAGAGCACCTCCTCTATCTGCTTGCCGAGGCGGTGAATCTCGTCAATGAAAAGCATGTCGCCCGGGGAAAGATTGGTGAGGACGGAGGCGAGGTCACCGACCTTCTCAATCGCGGGGCCGGAGGTCGTTTTAATCTGCGCGCCACACTCGCGGGCGATCAAATGCGCAAGCGTCGTCTTGCCGAGACCCGCCGGTCCGTAGAAGAGCAGGTGTTCGGGTGGGTGACCCCGCTCTTTTGCCGCGGCGAGGAGAATGGAGAGGTTCTTTTTGATGGATTCCTGCCCGACGTACTCCGCGAAGGTCTGCGGGCGAAGCGTCTGGTCAAGGTACCGGTCTCCCAAAGGGGCTCCCTGTTTCCCCCCCGCCACCCGCGCTACTTTGTGGGGGTTTCTTGACATTGAAATACAATTATGCTAAACTTCTCACATGACCTCCGTGAGTGAGGTCTTTCTTTACGGACTTTATGGTATGAAGTTTCCCGCTCTGGGACATGAACCTCTAAGCAATGGAGCCTTCACGGGTGATGGGTGTTTCTGCGAGGTTTCTCTGGTGCTACCCTCGGGTAGCGGCTGGAGTTTCCCTTAGAGAAACGTTCGACTTTTGGTATCGCACTAAAAGTATTGCTTAGAGGTTTATGTCTCGGAGCCCTCTCGTCCCTCCTCTCGGCGGGATTTTTTTGTGCTCATTTCCCATTTTCCGAACGCTTTCCCCATCGTACCCCCCGCGTTTTTCCCGCGCAACAGGAGTTTCGCACTCCGAAATTATTTTCCGCGGTGCGCAACAGCCGACCGAAGGCGGTCGTGCGCGTGTTTACTCCCTTGCTATGTCAACGACACGTCGCAATTCATCAAACGATGTTATGCCCGCGAGCACTTTGAGTATGCCGTCCTGTTCCAGCGTTGGAATGCCCTGTCCTGCGGCTGCCGTGCGGATGTCACGCTCGCTCGGGCTCTCGCGGATGATTGCATCAATCGTTTTATCGGTGAGAATCGCCTCGTATATGCCGATGCGCCCCCTGTAGCCGGTGTTGTTGCACTTCGGACAGCCGGCGGCTTCGTACGTGTGTGTTGCTTTGGGAGCAGGGACATCGTGCGGCAAGGTTTTCAAGAAGCGCGCGACCGTCTCTTTTTCGTCCGGAGAGAACGCCCGCTCGCGGCGGCAGTTCGTGCAGAGTTTTCGCACGAGGCGCTGGGCCATCGCGACCGTGATTGCCGAGGTGAGCACCTTCGGATTGACGCCAAGGTCAATGAGGCGGGGGAACGCGCCGGCGGCGGTGTTCGTGTGGAGCGTCGTGAAGACGAGGTGTCCCGTCTGGGCGGAGTTGATGGCGATCTCGGCAGTTTCGCGGTCGCGGATCTCGCCGACCATAATGACGTCCGGATCCTGCCGCAGACTGGAGCGAAGCCCCTCAAGGAATGTGTACCCTTTCTCCGACTCCACCTGCGTCTGAACGATCCCCGGGAGGTGGTACTCCACCGGGTCCTCAATCGTGATGATTTTTATCTCCGGCTTGTGCACCTTCTTGAGGAAGGCGTAGAGGGTCGTCGTCTTGCCCGAGCCCGTCGGGCCCGTGGTGAGGAGCATGCCGTTTGGTTTTTGAATCTCACGCAGAAGTATTCCGAGGAGCTTCGGGTGGATGCCGAGCTCTTGGAGCGGAACGGCGATTGATTTCGGATTGAGAATGCGAAGCACCACCGCCTCGCCGTACGAGCCCGGGAGTACGGAGGTGCGGATCTCAATATCACTATCACGGAGGCGCACGCTGAAGCGCCCGTCTTGCGGCTCCTCCTTGACGTTCAGCTTCAGTCCCGAGAGGAGCTTCACGCGCGAGAGGAGGAGGAGGTACGTTTCGCGGTCAAAGGTCGTCACGTCTCCCAAGACGCCGTCCAGCCGGTAGCGCAGGCGGACCTCTTTTTCTTCGGGTTCAATGTGGATGTCGGAGGCGTCGGTCGCGAGCGCGCCTCCGACCGTTACTTCTACGATTCGGGAGATGCGGTAGGCCTTCTTGAGGGCGATCGTCTCGTCAATGAGGCGTTTCGCATCTCCGATCGTGTGAATCGTCGCGGCCGTTTGCGCAATCTCTTCGTGCGAGAGGAGCAGCGCCCCCGCCTTCGTCTCGTGCGCCTGCGAGAGCTCCTCGTAGCGCTTCCAAACTTTTTGGAGACTTGCCGTTGAGGCAATGAAGCGCGCCACCTCAAACCCTCGTTCTTCAAGCGCGGTGAGCGCGGCGGCTGTGTCCTCACGGTTCGGTGAGAGGAGGGCGACACTCACTTTCTTGCCGGTCAAACCGAACGGCGCGACCTTTGCCGCCCGTGCCACACCCTCCGGTATGAGCCGGACCGCGTCCGGCTCAATCGGAACATTCACCAGGTCAATGTAGGGGAGGGAGTGACGGCCCGCGAGTGTCTGTGCGAACGCCTCCTCCTCCTTCTTTCGAAACTCCGCGAGCCGCTCGCTCTGTTTGTCGTCGTCAAACTGGATGGTCATGCGGGTATTGTATCGTTTTTGCCCTCGTAGCGTAATGCGCTGTA
>VMFH01000039.1 GCA_007375925.1 Parcubacteria group bacterium Gr01-1014_72
CTGCTTACCAACTGAAAAAGTTCTTTGAGTTTTTTGCGACTCCTCGTTTATTCAATTCCAGAGCTGTCCATGGCGGTGGTTGCCTATCGTGATTCGGGTCAATACGATTAATACTGTCCCGATTAATACGTCCAGTGTCTAGACAAAGCAGTCTACCTTACTTTCCTGTATAATTACCGGTGTGTTTCCAAATATCATTTTCCCATCTCCCTAGTTTATTCAAAGTCTTATTTGTTAAATTCGTATGACTTTATCACGATTCCATCTTGTTCCCATCACGCTCGCAGTAGTCGTCTTCAGTGGAGTTTTTCTTGGGTTATCCAGTCTTCTTAAGCCCGGTGCTGTAGTGAGTGCCGCGGAGCCAAACATTCCCCGCGGCGTTATCGGCATGAACCCGAATGGCAAACCGGTATTGGCCGCGTTATGGACGCATCCCCAGATAAGCGGCATACTCTTCGGCATGGACTGGCCGACCTTGGAGCCATCGGAGAGGAAGTTTGACTGGACGCTCTTCGACAGTGAACTGCCTAAATTTTCCCAAAACGGCAAGGTGGCAGTGTTTATTGTCGTTTCAGGCGGGGAAACAACCCCGCAGTGGGTGCACGACGCCGGCGTGCAAACCACCCTTTCATTCGTCGATCAAAACCCGTTCCATGTCACTTTTGGACAGACCATCACCTTCCCCGCATTCTGGGATCCGGTGTTTCTCACCAAGAAAAAGGCCATGATCCAGGCACTGGGAGCGCACGTTGCCCCTTACCAGAGTGTTATCTCTGTTGTGCGCACGGCCTGCGTGAACGCGACCACCAACGACTGGAACTTCGGCCCCCGCACGGATGCGGAAATCGACGCGACCCTCGCGGCTGGCTATACGCCGGATAAGCTCATTGATGCCTGCAAGCAGATTATTGACACCACTGCTGCCGCCTTTCCCAATGCCGCACTGTTTTTTACCGTGGGACATACGCCTCAGCGGCTCGATCCTGCGCGGCGCACGGACTATGTTGCACGTACTGTTGTTGAATATGCCGTGGCAACATACCCAGGACGAATACTCATTGGCAACGCAGCACTCAACGCTCGCACACCCCAACCGGTTAACGGATCGCTCCCCATCGATGCGTCCGAGACTTGGCAGCTTATCCATGACTACAAGCCGAACACCGCCGCGCAGATGGTCTGGAATGCGACTGATACCACGACCTGCCGCATGAACGGCCGAATCACTCCCTGCGACTCGGTCACGATGCTCCAGACCGCCGTCAATACCGCTATCCTCTACGGCATGCGGTATGTGGAAATCTATCGGCTAGATCTAAAAAATTCTGCCCTTGCAGGAGTGGTTCAGTATGCGGCGGAGAATGTGGGAGCAGGCGATTTTTCTCTGACTTCCCCGGGCAATCAAATAGTTAACGCTGGAGAAACTGTTATCATTCCTGTCACTGCCACGCTGACCGCTGGAGCGCCGCGATCCGTTTCTTTCGTCGCCTCGGGCCTTCCGACAGGCGCCACCGCCTCCTTCACTCCCTCCTCGTGCACCACCACCTGCACCACGAGCATGACGGTCGCAACTCGAGCCACGACACCGATCGGGAGTACCACCATCACGGTGACCGGCACTTCGGGAATACTCACGAGAACGACAAGCTTTACGCTCACCGTGAATGCGGCTGACATCACCCCACCCACCATCCCTACTCTCAACCCCGCAACCGTTGTCTCCTCCTCGGAGATTAACCTCTCCTGGAGCGCAAGCACGGACGCAAGCGGCATCGCAAATTACGAGCTTGAGCGGTGCACCGGTGTCTCCTGTACTACCTTCGCGCAGATTGCAATCCCGGCTGGCACCTCCTATTCAAACAACACAGGCCTCACCGAAAACACCGTCTACCGCTACCGCGTGCGAGCAAAGGATGGCGCCGGACTCTTCTCTGCATACTCCAATATCGTGAATGCGACGACCCTCCCCGCCGCTTCTCTGCCCCCCATCACCGACTGGAAGTTCGACGAGAACATCGGCACCACGGCAAACGACTCCGCCACCGCAGACGGCGCACAGAACGGCACGCTCCTAGGCGGAGTCACCTGGACTCCCGGCAGACGGAACAGTGCGCTCTCCTTCAACGGCACCAAAG
Source organism: Parcubacteria group bacterium Gr01-1014_72 (assembly GCA_007375925.1). Lineage (GTDB taxonomy): Bacteria > Patescibacteriota > Minisyncoccia > Phycocordibacterales > VMFH01 > VMFH01. The sequence continues at coordinate 2,136 of VMFH01000039.1, forward strand.
GGCGTTATGTCTCCATCCCGGACAGCGCTCCACTCGATATCACCGGAAACATTACCCTTGCCGGCTGGGTGTGGTACACTACCGCACCTCCGACCTCGGGAGCGAGTAAGTCTCCTCGCCTGATGCAGAAAGGTGCAAGTGTCGGGACGAGCGTCTACGCACTCAAAGGCGATAGCAAGCTGGACAAGGCCGCCATCACCGATCCCTCGGTCAGTGTAAAAATCGCCGGCACCACCTATACTGCCGTAAGCTCCCAGTCCCTCGCAACTGGCCGCTGGTACCACGTTGCCGGCGTCCGCGCAGGAAGATCCCTCAAGATTTACATCGACGGCGTCGAGCGCGGCAGCGTGACCATCCCCTCTGGAGCACTCACGACAAACAACGACGCGCTCCAGATATCCGAAAGTACCGGGAACACCGACGGTGTCCTCAATGGCAAGCTCGATGAGTTGCGCATCTACAACCGCTCTCTCTCCCTCTCGGAGATTCAGGCGCTGGCTCGTCCCGACACCACCGTCTCCGCAGTCGCAGTGACTGCGCCCTTAAAAAGTACAGGACTTGGCGGCATTATGCCGAAGCCACAAGCGGGATTGTGGAAACGGCTCATGGGTGGACTAAAGGCATGGTGATGCAATGGAAATGATTGAGCTTGGATATATGGTGCACTATACTATAAGTATATGCTCGGTTCTCTCATGCCTCAAGAAAAACTCAAGGATATTTTGCTGCGCGGAAAATATGTCAGTCCCGATGATATTCGCAAAGCAGAAGAATTCGCGATAAAAAATCTCGTATCGCTCGAGGAATATTTGTTAACGGAAGAGCTTATCACAAAAGACCTGATCGGTCAGGCAATCGCCGAATCTTTAGATGTTGCTTATGCCAATCTTAACTCCAACCAACCCTCCCATGAGCAAGTTGTCAAAATTCCTGAAGACATAGCGAAACAGAATCGCATCGTTCTTTTCAGAGATGACGGAAATAAAATCACCATAACATCGGACAATCCGAACGAGCAAAATATGCTCGCTCTCGTCCCAAAACTGTTTCAGGGTAAAAAAATATCCATCGCGTACTCTCTCTCTGAAGACATCGACACGGTCCTCGCGCAGTATCAAAAACCGCTCGAGACCCGCTTTTCAAAGATTATTGAAAAGAAAGGGCGAGTTGCTCCGGAACTTCTCGAGGAAATTTTTAATGACGCCTTGCTGCATCGCGCCTCGGACATACACCTTGAACCGCGCTACAAAGAGGTATTCGTACGGTTTCGCGTGGACGGCGTCCTTCATGAAGCAGGGCGAATTCCAAAAGAATACTATGAAAACATCTTGAACCGAATCAAGGTGCGAGGAGGTATGCGGATTGACGAACACTTCGCGACACAAGACGGTTCGCTTCGCTATGAAAAAGAGGGAACGGTTGTAGACTTCCGTATCTCCATAGCGCCGACCGTCGAAGGAGAAAAAGTGGCGCTCCGTATCCTTTCCGCGTACGTGCAAAGATACACACTCGGGGATCTCGGGCTTTCATCGGTCGAACAGGAACTCCTGCGGGACGCCGCGGAGAAGCCCTTCGGCATGATTCTCGTCGCCGGTCCAACTGGAAGCGGCAAAACGACGACACTCTATACGCTCCTCAAGGTTGTCAATGGTCCTGACGTAAACATCACCACCATAGAAGATCCAGTGGAATACAGGACAGCAGGGATCAACCAAATCCAGGTGAATGCCGCAACCGATCTCACGTTTGCAAAAGGATTGCGTTCCATTGTCCGTCAAGACCCTGACATTATTTTAGTCGGTGAGATACGCGATAATGAAACTGCGGAAATTGCAGTCAACGCCGCGCTCACCGGCCATCTCTTGTTTTCCACTTTTCACGCAAATGATGCCGCGACTGCAATTCCACGTCTCCTTGATATGGGCATCGAGCCGTTTCTGCTCGCCTCAACCCTTGAGGTAATCTTTGCTCAACGACTCGTGCGGAAAATCTGCGATCAATGTCGTCACAGCATCATTAAATCCACGGTTGATTTTAACGTGCCGCGTCTGCGCCAAATTTTAAAATACGTTGCCGGAAATTCAATCACCATGTACGAGGGAGGGAAGTGCGAAGCGTGCGCGTATACGGGATATAGCGGAAGAACCGCTATCTTTGAATTTATCAGAATCACTGAACAGATGAAGTCGCTTATTCTTCGTTCGCCATCGTCTGCGGAGATCTGGGATCTTGCGCGCGCCGAAGGATCAAAAACACTTTTTGAGAACGGGCTCGAAAAAGTGAAGACTGGGTTAACAACGCTCGATGAATTGCTCCGCGTTGCTCCACCAGTACTGCAAGTTAGAGCCAATAACCCGTCAGGCCCATGAAATCTAGAACTCCACCACAGCGCACACGCCAGCACGCCGGGACATACAAACCACGGACTTTTTTTCTCGGCAAGGAACGCGGCTATTTTGTAGAAAATTTGAGCCTGCTCCTGTCGTCCGGCATGACTGTTTTGCAAGCTCTTGACTCAATCGGACAAGAGCTTCGTTCGCACAGAATGAAAAAATTGATTCTCGTGATGAGCGAAGACATCGAATCGGGATCCCCGCTCTGGAAAGCACTATTAAAATCACGCCTTTTTCCAGGACACGCCATATCACTGATTAAACTGGGTGAACAGTCCGGAAAGCTCACCCAAAATCTGGCAGTTGTCGCGATAGAGCAGGAAAAAAGTCGTGCATTCCGGGACAAACTGCGTTCCGCAATGATGTATCCTCTTTTTGTGCTTGCGCTCACGATCATCGTCGGCACCGGCATCACGTGGTTTATTCTGCCGAAATTGGCAATCGTTTTCAACCAGCTCAAGCTTGAACTCCCACTCATTACAAAAGTACTCATTGGCGCCGGCACATTCCTCGGAGAGCACGGCGCCTATGTAGTACCCGTATTCTTTTTTGTTCTCATAACCCTATTCTGTGTTGTCTTTATATTTTCAAAAACAAATTTCATCGGACAGCGTCTCTTGTTTTCTCTTCCTGTCGTCAACAAACTCATTAAGCAAATCGAGCTTGCGCGTTTTGGCTACCTCTTAGGAACGCTTCTTGAGGCCGGACTGCCCCCGACACGCGCGCTTGAATCCATCGCAGCTGCAACGGAATTTTCACTGTATCGAAAATTCTATGCGCATGTATGCAAGGCAGTTGAGGATGGAAATTCTCTTCAAAAAAGTTTCGATCTCTATCCGCACAGCAATCGTCTTGTGCCAATACCGGTGCAGCAGCTCATTTTTGCAGGGGAACGATCGGGCTCCCTCTCTAAAATACTTCTCAAGATCGGTACCGCCTTTGAGACGAGAGCTGATACCACGACCAAAAATCTTACTGTTCTGCTCGAACCACTCCTTCTTGTGATCGTCTGGATCGGCGTAGTCGGCGTCGCTCTTGCCGTCATTCTTCCGATTTACAATCTGATCGGGGGACTTAATACTTAGCTTAGTATATGCGCACATCAAGCGGCTTCACGTTGATCGAGATGTTGCTCTCCATATCGCTTCTCGTGCTCATGGGCGGTATTGCTATTCCTATCTACTATTCGTTTCAAGTGCGTAACGACCTCGATATTGTCACCGCATCGCACGCGCAATTACTTCGTCG
>VMFH01000040.1 GCA_007375925.1 Parcubacteria group bacterium Gr01-1014_72
GACAACCGACGCCGATATTGCCCAAGAAAAGTCCAAGAAGGAATGCTTTCAGGATATCCTGCTGCTTTTGGATGAAGCCAGGAAAGGCGCCGGTGTAGCTCGGCATCCGGTATTTCACGAGTCCCAGTTCGCCCAAGGCAAAAAGAAAGGCAAAGGCGCCGGCGATGAAGTAAAGCCAGTTTTTGGTAACTTCAAGCGGCGCGCCGAACGTGCCAATGGCGACTTTTCCGAGCGCTGCGGCAAGGACGCCATAGAGGCTTAACGTGATCGCAACCCCGAGTCCGAAAAAGACCGCGATAAAAAAGCCCTTGGCCACTCCCTTACCCATGGAGAGCGGCACAATGACGAAGGCGAGCGGTAAGGTGCACGGAAGCACAATCATGGAAAGCCCCGACGCGAAGGCGAAGACAAACCATCCAAATCCTTCCGGACGCGCGGGCGAGAGGAAGAAAAGCCAGAGGAGCCCGAAAATTATTATCGCCGCAAGCGATAGCGTGCCCACGACAAGACCGCCACGCGAGTGTCCGCTCTTTTCAACCGATGTCTGCATTGGTGCACTGTCAGTCATTAAACAATCATCATATTAATATCTTCTGCCGGCAATGAGGGATAGTGCGAGTGAGGCGCCGATGAGACCAATATCGCGAAATGTAACGGCATCCACGCCAACAAGGAGTGTGATGGCGAGCATCTCAAGAGCGCTTAGGAAGGCGACGATGCGGACAAGCGCGCGGGGCATGAACCAGAGGAGAAACACCGCGGCAAAAATAATTTCAACGATTCCCTGTCCCTTGAGAAAAATCTCCACGCCGATCGCCTTTGGGATCGCCTCAATAACATCGGGAAGCTGCCTGATAGCCCACGACCACGCGTCCGGATGCCGGACAATGTCAATCCCCGAGTAGAGATACATAACCCCCAGCCCAAGCCGGAGGAGCCATTCGGGAGCGCGCATGCGAATAGTGCTCATAGATTTCTTGGTTTCTTAAAAATTACTGCGAAAGCTCGCGGAGCTTCGCGAGAAGCTTGTCCTTATTAAATCCTCCCGTTGAGAATAGTTCGCCGTTGATGATGATACCGGGCGAGGCGAAAATGCCATACTTTCCCGCCATCTCCATCCCTTCCGGCGTCACAACGCTCACTTCCCTATACTTCACATTCGGAAACTGACTCGCCGTCGCGCTCCAAAACTCCTGAAACGCTTTGCAGCTGTGGCACCCGGGCGAGGAAAGCTCCTCAAGGGTAACTTCTTTCATAATGTGTGAATATTGCCAATTATACGCCAAAAATGGCTTGAAAACAGGGGGTTATCCCCACCGTTCCGTGCTTACTCAAAAAAGCTTGACTTTACAAGCGAGCGGTGCTATAATAGAAACAGTATGGACATACGCAATTCTTCTTCTTGCGGAAAACATAACAGATGCGAAATCCGCATTCTGTACACGGGCACCACTGATGTGGTGGAGCAGGCCGAGGCGCTTGAGACGGCACTCGGGCCCTTGCACGCTGACCTCAAGCGGACTGGCAGAATCCGCCCTGATGAGCGGTTCTCTATCGGGTCCTCCGACGAGGGGCCGACCCTCACCGTCATCACGGTGAATGGTGATCCGGACTCAATCCGGACAATTCTTGAGCAGTTCGGATTCCAGATCATTCCGACTGTGCCAGTCGGAACGCGTCCGAAGTTCTATGGAACTTTCGGACCCACAAAGCGGGGCTAACCCCACTCCTCTCACAAAACACTTTGACTCTCGCAGTTAGGGTGTTTTTTTCTTGGCCTGCAAAACAATGAGTCACAATTTGGTCGTATAATACCACCATTCTGAATGGTGGACCTAAGGAGAATCGGACTCCTACCTTCCCGCTATCAGCGGGATGTTCTACTAACCTATGCTATGGACCTACGGGGAGTCGAACCCCGACTTGATCCATGCCATGGATCCGTGATGCCGCTTCACTATAGGCCCGCACTATTTTGTTTTCATCAACACTTTCACCGCCACGACCTTCCCGCTCCAAGCGGGATGTTCTACCCGCCCGCCATCGCAAGCCTGCTCAGGCGTTGCGGGCAGGCCAGCTTCACTAAGCCCCGAATGGCGCCATTGTTGCACAAAACGCCTCACTCTGACAGTTTTTCTTGATTGATTACGCTATGACAAAACGCTCGGGCATGCGGGGATAATTGATTTTCCCTCAATTTTCTTCCCACGCACCCATTCTCAAATTCTTAAGAATTTGAGAATGGGTGCCGCCACACATCATGAGGCCGTTCATACCTTGCGGCAGAGACCGCGGAGTGTTTATTCATTTTCCCTAACATAACATTCTAACATTCTGCAGAATGTTAGAATGTTATGAATTTGGGCCGCGCATGCGCCCGCCCCGTGAAGAGTTGCGGTCGTGGACGGAGACTACCGCACGAGGAGCACAACACGATTTTTCCCCACCTCAAGGTAGCCCCCGGAGACGGGGATCGCGAGCGGCGCCGCGTCCGCGTGCGCGACACGGACAGTGCCCGTTTTGAGAGCGGTAATGAGAGGGATGTGGCCGTTCAAAATGCCAAGCTCCCCGTCCACGCTCGGCACTTGCACCGCTTCCGCCTCTCCCTCAAAGAGAGTTTTTTCTAGAGAGTAGATGAATAATTTCATTGCAATGATACGAATGAGGTAGCGATGCGAATATACGAATTATGCCAATGATACGAATAAATACACTCCCCATTCGTATAATTCGTATTCATTCGTATATTTGCATCGTGTACTATTTTTTGATTTCATCAATTCCTCCGATCATGTAAAAATTCTGCTCCGGCACGCTGTCGTGCTTGCCTTCAATGATTTCCTTGAACCCGCGCACCGTTTCGGCACGCGTGACGAACTTCCCCGTTGTGCCGGTAAACGCCTCCGCGACAAAGAACGGCTGCGACAGGAAGCGTTGAATCTTGCGCGCGCGATCCACAAGCGTCCGGTCCTCGTGCGAGAGCTCCTCAATGCCGAGAATGGAGATGATGTCCTGCAGATCTTTGTACCGCTGGATGACCCGCTGTACCTCGCGCGCCACGCGGTAGTGTTCCTCTCCCACGATATTCAGATCAAGCGCGGTAGAAATGGAATCAAGCGAGTCAACGGCCGGATAAATGCCAAGCTCGGTAAGCGCGCGCGAGAGGACGATGGTGGAGTCAAGGTGCGCGAAGGTGGTCGCGGGCGCGGGGTCAGTGATGTCATCAGCCGGCACATAAATTGCCTGTACGGAGGTCACCGAACCCTTCTTCGTAGATGTGATACGCTCCTGCAAACGCCCCATCTCCTCCGCAAGCGTCGGTTGATATCCGACAGCAGAGGGCATGCGACCAAGAAGCGCAGAGACTTCCGAACCCGCCTGCGTGAAGCGAAAGATGTTGTCAATAAAAAGAAGCACATCCTTCCCTTCCGTATCGCGCCAGTGCTCCGCCATTGTAAGACCGGAAAGCGCGACGCGGGCGCGAGCACCGGGTACCTCATTCATCTGTCCGAAAACGAGTGCGGTCTGCTTCAGTACACCCGACTCTTTCATTTCATTGTATAAGTCATTGCCTTCGCGCGTGCGCTCACCGACACCAGCAAAGACCGAGTAACCCTTGTGCACCGTGGCAATGTTTCGGATGAGTTCCTGAAGAAGCACCGTCTTGCCGACACCCGCCCCGCCGAACAATCCGACCTTACCTCCCTTGATGAACGGACAGATGAGGTCAATCACCTTGATACCGGTCTCAAAAACCTGCACCGCCGTGGATTGAGCTGTGAAGGGCGGCGGATCGCGGTGGATAGGAGCGGTTGTCCCCGAAACCACAGCCCCACCATCACTCGGCTCGCCAAGAACATTAAACATTCTCCCGAGGACGGATGCACCGACGGGAACGGAGATGGGTGAGCCCGTGTCAACGACACTTGTGCCGCGCGTTAGCCCCTCTGTTGGCCCCATCGCAATCGCGCGTACACGTCCTCCGCCAAGGTGTTGAGCACACTCAAGCACGAGCCGCTTCCCGTTCTGGAGCGCGATGATGAGCGCGTTGTAAATGGGCGGCACAGCGCCCTCAAAAGCCACATCCACAACCGGCCCGATGATTTGCACCACATGACCCACTGATAAACCCTGTGACTTTTCTTTTGTTTGTTCGTGTGTGTGCGCCATAGGTAAGTAAAAAATTTAAAATTAAAATCTCAAAATGTAAAATGACAGTTTAAAATGCAAAATTGTCGGAGACCTTCATTTTCAATTTTGGACTGTCACTTTTAACTTTTCACTTTCAACTTTCAACTTTTAACCTGCAAGTGCTTCCGCCCCCGCGCTTATCTCGGTGAGCTCCTTCGTAATCTGCGCCTGCCGTACCCTATTGTAGATTCTTGTAAGAGACCCGATGAGATCGCCTGCGTTTTTGGAAGCATTCTTCATGGCGACCATGCGCGCCGCATGCTCGGAAACGTTTGCCTCCACAATGCAGTCGTACACCTCTATCTCAACGAGCGCAGGAACAAGCTCCCGCAGGATATGCTCTGCGGACGGCTCAAGCAGATACTCCGTAACCGGCTCTGAACCCTTCACGGAACGGAGCTCCGAGTACCGCCCATAACTCGGCACGATACTTTCCACCATCTCGCGAAGGGTAGAAACCGAGAGCGGCAGGAGCGTCCGGACGAGCACCTCCTGCTTGAGCGCGGAAAGAAAGTTGGTGTACACGACAACGACGCGATCCGTCTTTCGCGAAACGAATTGTTCAATCAAAAAATCAGCGATAGGTTTTGTCTCCTTCGCTTCCACATAATCCCCGACACCGAAAAACTCCGCCGTGACATGTGCTTTCGCGCGAGCGAAGTAATCGCGGGCGCGTTTGCCGACAGCAACTATCTCAACCGGCGCGGAAGCGTCTTTAAGAAACGCCTCGGCGCGACGAAGTACATTTGCATTGAACGCGCCCGCAAGTCCTTTGTCCGAGGTTACGACGATAAGGAGCTCGCGCTTCACCTCGCGCGCCTCCAAAAGCGGGGTGTGTGAAATCGCTTCATCAGAAAGTGCGCCGCGGAGATTACGGAGCATTTCAAGAGCTGCGAGAGCATAGGGGCGGGAGCGAAGCGCCACCTCCTCGCTCCGTCGCATCTTGACCGCCGACACCGCCTCCATCGCGCGCGTTATCTGCGCAATGTTTCGCGTGGAGCGTATCTTTTTTTTTAAGGAAAGGGTGGAAGGCATGGGGAAGTCGGTAGTTAGTAGTTAGTAGTCTGTAACTTGAAGAAGTGGGAGGAGAAGTCGACAATGACGGCCTTGAGCTCCTCCTCAAGGGGAGCCGTAAGTTCACCGGACATTCTCACATTCTCAAGAATGTTGGAATGTCGTTCTCGGAGAAAAGTAACGAGCTCCGACTCAAAACGCTTCACCTCCGCAACCGGCACGGCGTCCAACAGACCTTGCACCGCGGCGAAAATTACAACGACCTGTTCCTCAAAGGGCACCGCCGCGAACTGCGCCTGTTTCAGAAGTTCAGTAAGCCGCTGCCCTCGCTCTATTTTCCTGCGCGTCGCCTCATCCAAATCCTGTCCGAACTGCGCGAACGCCGCGAGTTCGCGAAACTGCGCGAGCTCCAGACGGAGCTTCCCCGCCACCTTCTTCATCGCTTTCGTCTGTGCGGATGAACCGACGCGAGACACCGAGATGCCCACATTCACCGC
>VMFH01000041.1 GCA_007375925.1 Parcubacteria group bacterium Gr01-1014_72
TAGCGTGCGGACTGAATGTGCAATCGCATCGGGTGTCTGTACGTTCTACCACCTCGGGGCGAAGCTTGAACAAGGCGCCGCTACAGGTGCGCTTCTCACGGATAGGGATTTCAACGCTGCCGTTGGCACCGGTCCCGATGGAGGCACAACATCTGCCGCTTGTGTCGATGACACTCTTGCCCTTAATGCCGCTACAGATCTCTGCTACGACGTGACGCCGTAAGGCATGAAGCATGGAACCTGAAGCTTGAAACACAGGCAGAAGGGTTCGTGTTTCTTCAGCACCCGTCCCGCTTAGAGCGGGACGGGTGCTTTTTGTCCCCCGCTCCCTATTCCAGATTTCATGTTTCAAGAGAACGCCATGTTACAATACTTGCAATGCTCTCCACCGTATCCTTTAGTATTTCCCTTTTTATCTTGGGCACGATTGTAGGAAGTTTTCTCAATGTCCTCGTGCTCCGATACCGGACAGGGCGAAGTATTGTCCGCGGGCGTTCCGCTTGTCCCTCGTGCGGGCATACGCTCTCCGCGGTGGATCTTGTCCCGATTGCAAGTTTTCTCTTGTGCCGCGGCCGCTGTCGGTACTGCGGCTCGCGCCTTTCGTGGCAGTACCCACTGGTTGAACTACTGGCGGGCCTTGCCTTTCTGGGAGTTTTTCTTCACCTGAAGCCGTTCACAGTCATTTCTGGTCTTACAGGTTCCATGTTCCATGTTTCAGGTTTCAAGACCGCTCTTTTTCTTTTACATGCGGCCGCGTGGAGCACTCTCATTGCGATTGCCGCCTACGACATGCGGCATAAAATAATTCCCGATGCGTTTGTGTACACTTTTATCGCGCTCGGCGCGCTACAGCTCTTTTTGTTCGGGGAGGGAGAGTCATTCTTCCATCTTCCGACAGGCGCGGAGCTTGTTTCGGGACCGCTCCTCGCGCTTCCCTTTGCGGCGCTCTGGTTTTTCTCCCGCGGGCGGTGGATGGGGTTTGGGGATGCGAAACTCGCGTGGGGACTGGGGTGGTTTCTGCCGCTTCAGGCGGCTCTTTCCGGAGTTGTCCTTGGCTTTTGGGCAGGAGCGATTGTCGGGCTTCTCCTCATTGCGCTTTCACGGCTGCAAAAGATTTCCCGCGTTGTTACCATGAAGAGCGAGATACCGTTCGGCCCGTTCCTCATTTTTGGGGCTGTACTCGTTTATTTTTTTCAATGTTGACGCGCTCACCTTGTTTTCATGAATCATGTAACATGAAACTTGAAACATCAGAAAAAAATACGCTTTCCCGCTTTCGCGAAGCGAAAGCGCATGTTCCATGTTCCATGTTCCATGCTCCATGCCAATGTAAATCCTGCCCGTGGCGGGCTGGATTTACGCTGGTGGAGATGCTCGTCTCTCTCAGCATTTTTGCCCTCATTACGACCATTGCGCTCACGAACCACGGCAAGTTCAATAACGCCATCCTCCTCACCAACCTTGCGTATGAGACGGCGCTCACAATCCGGCAGGCGCAAGCTTACGGGCTTGGCGTGCGAGGGGCCGAGAGCGGCGCAAACCGCTTTGATGTCGGATACGGTGTTCATTTCATCAGCTCCTCACCGACCTCCTTCGTCTTTTTCGTGGATAAGGGCGGCGCGGCGGCAAATCGACGCTACGACAGCGCAGGAGGAGAACTCATAGAGGTCTACACGCTCCTCAAGGGCCACACCATCAAGCGATTCTGCGGACTGCAGGGAGGAGTGGAGCGGTGCAACGACTCCGCGTTCAACCCCATTGATTCAATCAACATTGTTTTTGAGCGCCCTGATCCCGATGCTATCATTACCTCAAGCGCCGGTACAATTTTTTCCCGCGCTCGGATTATAGTCGCGGGTCCGACGGGGGGTGAGCGACAGATTGTCGTGGAGTCTACGGGGCAGATTTCCGTGCCGTAAGGCACGGCGTACACGATGCTAATCTACGAATGTCCGCCAGCTGGCGGAACGAATGAAACGAATGGAGAAGAGAATTTATTCGTATCATTGGTATAATTTGTATATTCGCATCGATACTATTTCATAACTATGAAGACATTTCACAAAAAACTACAAACTACAAACTACAAACTACAGGCGGGGTTTACGTTGATTGAGATCGTCGTCTCGGTCGGCATTTTCGCGATTGTCATGTCAGTCGCGGCGACCTCCCTTCTCTCCATCATTGATGCGAATAAGAAGGCGCACGCGCTCCAGATTGTGATGGACAACCTCAATTTCGCCCTCGCGAGTGTTTCGCGCCAGCTTCGTGTCGGAACCGCCTACCACTGCGGGGCGGGGGGGAGTCTCACCTCTCCGCAAGATTGTCCGGACAACAATGTCGGCGATACTTTTCTCGCGTTCCGGTCGGCGGGGGGGAATCTCATGGCGTATCGCTTCAATGCGAACCGACTTGAGCGTTCCGTTGACAGCGGGCCGTACGTCGGCATCACCGCGCCCGAGATTATCATTCAGCGTCTGCGCTTTTTTGTAACCGGCACGGCGCCGACGCCGGGAGACCGAAGGCAGCCCCGTGCGCTCATTATTGTTGAGGGGTTCGTCGGAGGCGGCACGCGGGCAGAGTCGCGTTTCAACATACAGACGACCGTTGCGCAGAGGGAGTTGGATTACTAGCACAGATCACAGAACATGGAGCACAGAACAAAAAGACAGAGCACAGAACATAGAGCACAAAGCACACGCTGTGGGGAAACGGAAAATGCTCCGTGCTCCGTGCTCCGTGCTCCGGTTCAACGTAAACCACGCCCGTGGCGGGCGGGGTTTACGTTGATTGAGACTCTCGTCGCCATCTCCATCCTCATGACGGCGGTGGCGGGGCCTTTGACGATTGCACAGCGGAGCTTGTCCACGGCGCGCGGGATGCGCAATCAGGTGACGGCGATGTACCTCGCGCAGGATGCGGCGGAATTCGTTCGGAGCGCGCGGGATGAGAATCTCATCAAGGGGTCAGAGATGCTCTCGGGCATTGAGGGGTCATGCAAGAATCGGAAGTGCACCGTTGACTCATCAAAGCAAAGTTCGCAATTTAGCAACTGTCCGGGTGCGAATCCGGGCGTATGTCCACCGCTCCTTTTTGATGGCGCGAAAGGATTGTACAACTACGATACCGGCGTTGTGAGTCCGTTTCTCCGCGAGGTGCAAATTCTCAATCCCTTCGGGGGTGAGGGCGATGAAGCGCTCCTCATCGTAACTGTCAGCTGGACGGAGGGGACGATTCCGAAAAATATTACGGTGCGCGAGAGTTTATTTGAGTGGAGAGATTAAAATCACAGAGCACAGAACATGGAACACAGAACAGAAAAACAGAGCACAGAACACAAAACACAGAACATGAAGCACAGAAGACAGAGCACAGAACATAGAGCATGCACTGTGGGGCAATGGAAAATGCTCCGTGCTCCGTGCTCCGTGCCACGTGGTTTTACGGTTCTCTTCGCCGTTCTTATGTCAAGCCTTCTCCTCGCAATTGGTATCTCCATCTTCAATATCAGCATGAAGGAGCGGGTGCTTGCCTCAGCGTCAAAAGAATCACAGAATGCGTTTTACGCCGCTGACTCGGGCGTTGAGTGCGCGCTCTACTGGGACATTCGGGATGACGCGTTCAACTTTACCGATCCGGGTTCTGACACCATTGATTGCCATCGGGATATGGCTTCCGATTCGCGCAACAGCAGCAATCGCTTCACGGTTGGTGTGAGCGGAGTGCCAGTAAGCACCTTCACCATCCGGTTCTATCCGTCGGATGCGTGCGCCGTCGTTACGGTCACAAAGACACCCACACCCGGCGCCACGACAATAGTTTCGGAAGGGTACAATACGTGTGATGATGCTAATCCGCGCCGCGTGGAGCGCACCATCCGCGTATCGTATGAGGACGCGACGTAACGCTCTCGCCATGGCATCTCACCCTTCGCCGTCCGTGCAGCATCGTGTAAAGCGGCTCCGCGAAACGATTGAGCGGCACCGGTACCTTTACCATGTTCTGAACCGCTCCGAGATTTCTCCCGAGGCGCTTGATTCGCTGAAGCGTGAGCTGTCGGAGCTTGAGGAGAAGTATCCGAAGCTCATTACGCCTGACTCGCCCACACAGCGCGTCGCGGGCGCACCGCTTCCGGAGTTCAAAAAAATCCGTCACAAAATTGCACAATGGTCGTTTAATGATGCTTTTTCCGAGGAAGATATGCGGGAGTTTGATGCACGAGTCAGGCGCTTTTTGAAGAGTGCGAGCGGGCAGGGTCTCGCGCCAACCTATACGGCGGAGCTCAAAATTGACGGACTCAAAGTCGTACTTGAGTATGAGAAGGGAGCGCTTGTGACCGCCGCGACGCGTGGCGACGGCGTCGTCGGCGAGGATGTGACGATGAATGTTCGGACGATTGAGTCCGTACCGCTCCGTCTCACGCGTCCCGTAGATGTGATTGTGGAAGGGGAGGTGTGGCTTGCGAAGAGCCGGCTTAAAGAACTTAATCGCGAGCGTGCGGCGAACGGCGAAGAGCTTTTTGCGAATCCGCGCAATGTCGCCGCCGGCACTATTCGCCAGCTTGACCCGAGGATTGTCGCTCTGCGAAGGCTGGATTGCTTCGTGTATGATCTCGTGGGCGGGAGCGAGGTGGTGCCGAACTTTCAACACGAGGAGCTCGCGCTTCTCTCGGAACTTGGTTTCAAGGTGAACCAGCATTTCAAGCGGTGCGAGACGATAGAGAACGTGATTTCCTACTGGAAGGAGTGGCGGGAGGCGAAAGAAAAAAAGGATTACTGGATTGACGGCGTTGTCGTAAAGGTGGATGAGCGGCAGTATCAGGAGACGCTTGGCTATACGGGAAAGGCGCCGCGCTTCGGCATTGCCTTCAAGTTTCCCGCAGAGCAGGTGACGACGGTGCTCCAGGATATTGTTTTTCAAGTAGGTCGCACCGGTGTCGTTACCCCCGTTGCACATCTTCGGCCCGTCTCTGTCGCCGGTTCAACCGTCTCGCGGGCGACGCTTCACAATGAGGATGAAATCAAACGGCTGGATGTGCGCATTGGCGATACCGTGATTCTTCAGAAGGCGGGGGATGTCATTCCGGATATCGTGTCGGTTGTGAAGGAACTGCGAAGCGGGAAAGAGAAGCCGTTTCGTTGGCCCCTATCCGTCGCCGCCTGCGGCGGCGACGGACGGATAGAGCGCGTTCCGGGCGAAGCGGCGTGGCGCTGTAGAGACAGGAACTCTTTTGCCATTCAGAAGCGTCGGTGGTACCACTTCGTCGGCAAGCACGCATTTGACATTGAGGGGCTTGGGCCGAAGAACATTGACCTCCTCCTCTCCCACGAGCTCATCTCCACCTTCCCCGACCTCTGGACGCTCAGGAAGGGCGACCTCCTCGCGCTCCCGCGCTTCGCCACTCTTTCAGCAGACAATCTCCTCGCCGCGCTCCGGAAGGCGAGGCGCGTAATACTCCCGCGCTTCCTCGTCGCGCTCTCCATCCCGCAGGTTGGCGAGGAAACGGCGGAGGACCTCGCGCGGCACTTTAGGACAATTGAGAAAATCGCCGCGGCACCTCAGGAGGATTTTGAGTTGATAGCGGGCGTTGGGCCTGTTGTCGCGGCCTCTCTCGCCCTGTGGTTCGGGAACAAAGAGAACAAAAAACTTCTCGTTGCGCTCCAGAACGAGGTCACC
>VMFH01000042.1 GCA_007375925.1 Parcubacteria group bacterium Gr01-1014_72
CTGAAGCTTAAGCGCAGCGCGAATACCGAACTCTTTTGCAATCTTGCCTACCTCTGCAATGATGCGTTTCCCATGCTCCAAAGACCCTTGATGGTTGTTGGCCATCTCAAAGGTAAAAAGATTACTGAAGTCGAACTTCCGCTCCCCATTCATAGGCGCTTAACAATACTAGAAATAATGGAAACGTCAATACCGTTCCTCTATACCTCTGTAAACCCCCAAATGGGGGCGGATGTCACATACGCCTTTCTATCGGCTTTTTACGCTTACCGAATCACACCCCAAAATGGAGCTCCCTCTGGTACAAATGCTTGGTGAAAGAAATATGCTCGGGCGCCATATGTTGCAACACCTGTTTGTGTGTGTATGATACCGCGTATGCTCCACGACCACCGAAAACGCTTGATGCGCACCTGTGGTAACTTCTTTCGACGGCATACTGTTGCACTCTTCATCGCACTCGCCGTTGCGCTACTCTATGGACTCTCACACCCCATTCTTGCGGGACGGTTCGCAAAAGAGGGGGTGGAGTACTATCCGACGATTGTTACGAAAGATGAACGCTACTTCACCGTCGCGCGCACGAAAGGCGTATTCCTCTACGGTGCCGCGAGCGGAGATGTCGCCACTTTTGAACACCGTGATGCTCCTGCGGGTCTTCCCACCGTTCCCCATCTTATCATGGGATACCTCGCCCGCGCGCTCGGATCTGTAAAAGCTGCTTTCATTACAGCAGACTACCTCTTCCCCCCGCTCGCGTTCTTTCTTCTCTACCTTCTCATGTACGAGCTAAGCGGGCGACGAATAGTTGCATGTTCCTTCGCAACCCTCATGGCAATCTCTCCACGACTCCTCGCTTTCGTACCACTCTGGAATGATTACTACCAATCGTGGTTTTTCACACAACTCTTCAGAGTACAATCACGTCTCCCTCTTGACCGTTTTGAAGACCCCGAGCTGACGCTTCCCTTCTTTGCTCTCTCACTCTACCTCATTATTCGCTCGCTCAACCGCGGCGAGCGGGCAACAACGACCCTTGCTGGCATCTCCTTCGGAGTCCTTTTCTACATCTACTTCTACTACTCAACCTATCTTGCCGTTGCCCTCTTCATTATGCTTGGACTGTCACTCCTCCTCCGAAGGGGGGTTTTTGTGCGACGGCTTGCGGAGATCATCGGGCTCGGGCTCTTCACCTCCATCCCTCACTGGTTGAACTTTCTGCACTTTCGGGAACTTCCCGCCTATACCGATTTTGAGGCACGCATCGGACCAGAGCGGGGACGATACTTCTACACCTACCCGATCGTCCTCTTCGCGTACCTTCAGCAAGCGGTACTCGCTGGAGCAACGCTTTTCCTGTTTCTGCGTCGCCACGCATCGCGTGCTGTCTTTCTTGCAGGTCTTCTGTTGGCGATTTTCATTGTGTACAACATCCAGCTTCTGACAGGATTCAATCCTCAACCGGACCACTGGATCAAGCCACGCCAGATTATTGTCGCACTGGGACTTATGACAATCGCGTGGCACCTCGGACGAATGTATAGCACGCGCATTTCGCCAAAAATTCTCATCGCAGCGAGCATCCTCGGAGCCGTAGGTTTCGGGTACAAGGCGCTCGCAGCAGGGCAACTAGATATACAAATAGTGTCCGGCACCGTGTCCTTACTTCTCCTCGCGGCCGCCGTTGTTTTCTTCCTACGGCGACATAGCGTGTTCCAGTGGCGCAAAATCGGACACGGCGCACTCGTCGCCGCGATATGCCTCCTCATTGTGAAGGGTGCGCTTACACAGAGAAACTTCATACGCGAGAGCATGGTAGACGCGCGGTTACCAACACCCGTCGCCGAGAGTATAGAGTGGTTGAATGAGCACACACCGCAGGGCAGCGTCATCGGTACGCTCTCGTTTGAGACAAATAGTCTCATCCTCAACCTCACGGAGAACAATGTGTTCGTAGCGGATGGGTTCTTATCGTCGACCTCATCAAACAGAGAGCTGCAAGACCGCCTGTACCGCCTTGCCGCTCTCATGCGTCTCTCACCCGCAGAGGTCGGACGATTTTTTGCAACAGAAGCAACATACCCTCCCAAACATCCAAATGAAGAGGGGTTGAGCTACCTCTTCGCCGATATGCTTCGCGCCCGCGAACGAGGTAGCATCTTTACGAACAGAGGTTTTCGCGCACCAGTGCTCTCCAAAGCAGAACACCAAACGATGGTAGCAGACTACGAAGTAGTCATCGGGGAGGGGCGTCTTACCATTCCATACAAACTAGATTACATCTACATAGGAACCGACGAGCTTACCATGTTTCCGGAGCTCGCCAAAATAAAATTCCCTGACGCGCCGCTGTTCCGGAACGAAGCAGCGACAATCTGGCGTTTCAAGTCTTCGTATCTACCCGAAATGTAAACTCTATTGCTCGAGCACGTGGTCCCCTTCTATGAGTTCAAATGTGTTGTTGGGAAACGGGTACGGGAACACATCGAGGTCGTGCAGCACGTCGGACTGTACCGCGGGATTGCCGTCAAGGTTAATGAACCCTTCCTTGCGAAAGTCCCCACACCCGAAATTCAGACGTTTCTCCTTCATGGGAGCGATTATCACATCTCACCCGAACGCTGTCCATATGAATCGGACGCCTTCATTCCCCAACAAGACCCCCTCTAACGCCCGCCACGCCCCCACCGCTCATACCAGAGCTCAAACGCCAAAAGCGTCCAGAGGCGTTTCGCGTGATTGGCGCGCTCCGCAAGGTGTTCCGCGAGGAGACGCTCAACATATGAGGGGTTGAAAAATCCTTCCCTCGCGAGCCGCGCGGGAGAGAGTACATCAGTTGCGAGCTCGCGGAAGGGGCCGCGCAGCCACAACGCAAGCGGAATAGTAAAACCCTGCTTTCTGCGGCTGATGATAGCCGCCGGAAGCCGCCCCTTCATGAGTTTCTTGAGAAGATACTTCGTCGTCATACCCCGCAGCTTGAAGTGGTACGGCAGACGGTTGGCAAATTCCACAACAGATGTTGCGAGAAAGGGCGAACGCACCTCAAGGGCATGGGCCATCGTCGCGCGGTCAAGTTTGACCAACACCTCGTCCATGAGATACCCGCGCTGGTAGAGGTAGAGTGTTCGCTCTGCTTCGTTTGCATCGGAAGCCTCACGCACTCGTTCATCAACGTGCACAAAAGGGTTCGGGACATCGTAGGGTTCACGAAAAAGTTCACCCTGCACTTCCGGCGGGAAGCTCCCAAGCCAACGCGCGTGACGGTAGCGCCGCGGCGCATCTGCTCCCTCCAAAAACTTCCGGAGCTTGAAATCAAAACTGAAGTACGAGGTTCCAGAAGGGAGGTGCGAGACGAGCGATTCAACTCCTTTCCGGAGCAGGCGCGGTAAGAACCGGTAGACGTCAGCCAGACGATCCGCCTGGAAGGTCGGATACCCCGCGAAGAGCTCGTCAGCGCCGTCGCCACCGAGCGCCACCACGACGTGCCGGCGCGCAAACTGCGAGAGAAAGTATGTGGGAATGACTGATACATCGCCGATCGGCTCGTCAAAAGTGGCGGCAATGCCGGGAAGGAGGGCAAGTGCGTCAGAAGCCGTGAGAGTAGCCTCGCGGTGCGTCGTACCGAGCGCCGTCGCAACGGCATGAGCTTCCCGCGATTCATTGAAGGAGCGTTCTCCAAACCCTATGGAGAAACTCTCAATCGCGGTGCGTCCCGCCGCGACCGCATAGTAGGCAACGGCAGAACTGTCAATGCCGCCGGAGAGAAAGATGCCTACGGGGACGTCCGCGACGAGCCGCTCGGCGACGCTCTGTGCGAGGAGGGTGTCCAACGTCCGGAGTGCACCGGAGAGCGTCAGTGTCTTATCCGCCGTGAACGAAGGCTGCCAGAATGTTTCTTCGCGGAGAGAGCCGGACGCGATGCGAAGGTACGAACCGGGAGAGACTTTCCTCACACCTCTAAAGATGCTTCGCGGCGTCGGCACATATTCGTACTGCACATACTCTCGCAACGCCTCTCTATCAATCTCTCCCCGAAATGCAGAGTGCTCGCGCAGGGCCTTCACTTCAGAACCGAACAAGAACGTATCGCCGTATTCCCCAACGTAGAGAGGCTTCTTGCCCATTCGGTCACGTGCGAGAAAGAGGAGGTTGCGAGCGACATCATGGATGGCGATTGCAAACATGCCGTGGAGCCGTTCAAAACACTTTTCTCCGTAGGCCTCGTAGGAGCGGAGTATCACCTCCGTATCGGTCCGGCTCCTAAAGGAGAAGCGCGGCAGAAGCTCCGCCCGAAGCTCTTTGAAGTTGTAGATCTCCCCATTAAAAACGAGCCGAACCGTACCCCGCTCGTTTGTCATGGGCTGATTCCCCGCCGCAGATCGGTCGAGGATGGCGAGCCGTGTCGAGCCGAGTCCGACCTGCCCCACCACTGCGGCCCCTTGGTGGTCAGGACCGCGGTGCTTGATGGTTGATACCATTCTGTGAAGAGTCTGCTCATCCCCACGACCGACAAAACCGGTAATGCCACACATAGCGTCATGATAACAGAGTGAGGCGGTGGCGCAATGAAATTTATTATCTGCCCGCAGAATACCTCGTCCCGCTCCTAAGCGGGACGAGGATGAATGCGGAATGCAGATAATTGATTGACAGGACGTATACTCGTGATAACAATTACCTGTATGAAATTGATTCTTCTCGCTGCGGGTGAGGGCGAACGCATGCGCCCCCTCACCGAAAAGATTCCGAAACCGCTTCTCCCCTACCGCGGTAAACCGCACCTCAACCACTTCTTTGAGGCGCTCCCGCCGCAGATTGATGAGGTCATCATCTCCGTGTGGTACCTTGGGGACCACATCCGCGAGCACTGCGGCAACCGCTTTTACGGACGCGCCATTTCGTACGTTCCGGGAGGAGGGGCGGGAAATGCGGTGGGTCTCATGAACGCACGAGCGATGCTTCGCGAGGGAGAGCGCTTCGCCATCGCGTATGCCGATGAAATAATCACCCGACGCGAGATGCTCGCCTGCCTCGCCCATCCGCTCTCGTGGCTGTACTATCACAAAGAGAATCCGACGGACGTTGGGGTTGCGGTGCTGCGCGCCGACGGCACGATTGAGCGGATTGTTGAGAAGTCGCCGCGGCCACCCACAACAATTGTTGTTGATGGATTTATGGTCGCGAACACTGATCTGTTTTCGCATACCGAACCGCCGAGAGAGGGACGCGAGTGGTTCGTGTCAGAGATGATGGGAAGTTTTGCGGTGCACAACAGCGTCGTTGCGGTAGAGGCCGACCTGGAGCATATGCAGTTATCGGTGCCTGCGGATCTTGAAAAACTTACATACCTGCCAT
>VMFH01000043.1 GCA_007375925.1 Parcubacteria group bacterium Gr01-1014_72
GTACTCAAACGAGAATTTTTTTAGTAGGGATAGTATTGGGGGCGGAACTTTCCACTATAAAGAACCGTCTGTGAAAGAGTATATAGATGGTTATGGTTATACTGTCGATTTTCTTTCAAACGAGAGGGTTAAGTTAGTTAAAAAAATCATAGTGGAAGATGGTTTAGTAGAATTAGTTCTAGTGGATGAACGGATCAATGATTCTTCCATCCTCTCCTCCTACTTCGACCGGCTTTCGCGGCAGGTAATACCGGTTGGAGCGGGAGTCATTGACCTCTTCTTCAAAGAAGCCGAGGCGGCGCGGCGGGAGTATGAAGCTACCCAAGCCCTGCGACGCGAGGAGGAGACGGCGAAAGCGAGCGCACTCGTTGAAAGTTTGCAGAAGAAGAGCACGCTCGGAGAAATTTTCTACGGGTTTGGCGCTCTTGCGGGCAATACCAGCCGCGGTGTCGCGGGTGCCGTAGCGAGGGCCGGTTCGGGTCTTGTGAGCGGCGCGCGGCGGCTTGCGCAGGACGTCCGCACTCTCGCCTCAATCGGGACCTTTTCCGCAGGCACCGTCGGAACGATAGCGACGGAAGAGGTCAAGGAAACGGGCGGCGCAATCATCACCTTCGTTCAGAAAAGTCCGTCCCCTCCGGCGCTCCTCGTCGGTCCGGGAGCATCGCTAGGACTCCGTGGAGGGGCAGGGGAAGTGCAGACAAGCGCTTCACCAGCCACTCGCGATGAGACGCCCCTTCCTGCGCCCCCTCCTATTTTCTCTCTGCTTCCGGCGGCTCCTGTGCCCCAACCACCCCCGCCGCCGCCAGGCTTCGGCGGCGGCGGGGGAGCGCCGGTTCCCCGAGCGGAAGAAAATCAAAATGCCGTAGCCCCTCCTTCACCGTCGCCTTCGCCTCCGGCGCTTGACACGACCCCTC
Source organism: Parcubacteria group bacterium Gr01-1014_72 (assembly GCA_007375925.1). Lineage (GTDB taxonomy): Bacteria > Patescibacteriota > Minisyncoccia > Phycocordibacterales > VMFH01 > VMFH01. The sequence goes on from VMFH01000043.1 coordinate 915, forward strand.
CCGTCGCTCCAAACATAACCTCACCTTCTGATTTTTCCGCGACCTTCACGAATCCACTCATTACATTCCGAGGTACGGCGGAGCCCTCCGCGCGCATCGGCACCGACCTCTCCGCCGCAACGACGACCGCCGACGGGAGTGGCACATGGTCGCTCCCGCTCTCTTTTCCGCAAGGTACGACCACAGTTCAGTTTTTTGCTTCTGATGCGGCGAACAACCGGTCGCCCGCGACAACGACGACGCTCTTTGTTGATTCGGCGTTGCCGGATGTCACCCTCTCCATCGCGGAGTGCACTGCGTCGCTCGTCGGCGCGGGATGCCTTCTTACGGCACCGACACTTTCCTTCTCGTGGAGTTCGTCTGCGGCGGATGTCTCGCACTTTATTTTTTCGCAGAACAACGTTTCTACGACGACCGCCGCGACGACGACCGCGCTCGCCGGCCTCTCCGACGGCGTTTATGAATTTTCCATCCGCGCGGTGGACCGCGCGGGGAACGAATCCCCCGCGGCGACGCAGAGGGTTGAGATCGCGCGATCCCCCATCGTCATCAACGAGATCGCCTGGAACGGCAGTCCCGCTTCGCCGTCGGACGAGTGGATTGAGCTCCACAATCGAACGGGGAGCGACATTCCGCTTGACGGATGGACGCTCTATGCAGACGACTTCTCGCCATACCTCCCGCTCTCCGGCTCCATTCCCGCGCAAGGGTTCTATCTCATTGAACGAAAAAACTCTTCTGATTCCGACGAGGCGACACAATCTCCGGTCATCGGTATTCCTGCCGACCTCTGGACGAGTTTTGGTGTCGGACTCAAAAACAGCGGCGAGCGACTCCTCCTCGTCCGCGCTCGCGCGGGCACCGCGACGACCACCGTTGACGAAGTGCCGCAATGCGTACGCTGGTGCGGGTACGGCGACGATCCCTCCCGCGCCTTTTCCATGGAACGCATTAGTCCTCGAAGGGCGGGGACCGATCTTGAGAACTGGCGTTCCGGAAGCGTGCATGTCCGCGTCGGCACCGACGTTTCGGGAACCCCCCTCAGCGCCACGCCGAAGCGGCGGAACGCCGCGAACCACCTCCTGAGTACGAGCACGAGCATTGCCGCAAACATCACACTCCTTGCATCGGAGAGCCCCTACTTCGCGGATGCGCCCTTCACCATTCAGCCGGGTGTGATGCTCTCCATTGAGCCGGGTGTTACCGTCAAATTTGCCGGAGGGGGGAATATCACTTCGTATGGAGATATTGTCGCTTCGGGGCGCGCCGATGCCCCCATCGTCTTCACCTCAATCTATGACGATGCGCACGGCGGTGATCTCAACGGCGACAGCGGCGCTACGGTGCCGCAGGCAGGAGACTGGTCACGCATTTTTCTGAACGGGGCGAGTGCGGCGTCGCGTTTTGAGTACAGCACATTTCGTTATGGCGGGCGATATTTTCTCGGTTCGCCTGAGCCTGTCGGGACGCTCCTCATTTCAGGGTTTTCTCCGTCATCACTCTCTCATCTCGTGTTTGAGTTCTCAAAAACAAACGGCATTAATCTCGTCCACTCCTCCTCTACGGTGTCGGACTCGGCATTTCGCGACAACGCAGTCGGGGCGGCGGGCAGCTACGGTGCGGTTGCCTTCGGCGGCGCGCCGACCATAGAGGCAAACTCATTTGAGCGAAACGGCGGCGGCATGTACATAAGCGACTCAAATGCCAGAGTGAGTGGGAACACCTTTACCGGAAACGGCGAGGCCATCCGGTACCGAGGCGGGTCAGGCGGGCACGTGGCGGGCAACGGCGGGAGCGGCAACGGGAAGAACAGCATCCTCATCGGCGGTCTTGCTCTGGATGGAAACGCGACAACGACGCTTTCGGCGAATGTTCTCCCGTATGTTGTTGATGATGTGTCGATACACTTTGGCGCTAACGCCGCACTCATTCTTGAGGAAGGAGTCGTACTCAAAATCAGTCGCGAGCGCGTTGTGGTGAATGGACACCTTGAGGTGCGAGGGAGCGCTAGTGCACCTGTTATCGTAACAAACATCTCTGATGATTCTGATGGTACGGATGTAGTGGGAGACGGACCAAGCATGGGTATGCTCACGGGCGATCAAGGTATTTATCTGGAATTGGGTTCTACGTCAATCGTGCGCAATGCCGTTATTCGTTGGATGCGGCGCGGCCTCTCCTACACAATTGATTCCCCGATTGATATTGCAAACGTCTCTTTTGAGAACAACGAGGTTGGCATCCTCGCCCCCGCCGGTACGCCGATCGTCGGAGCGACGAACATCATATTCAGCAACAACGCCGCCACGAGCACGATTCCGTTGCCTTGACCCCCTTGACGAAGCTTGATAGGGTAAGAATGTAAGGCTTCAAAGACCGCAGGCATAGAAAGTGCAAAGTGTAAATCTCAAAATGAAAAATTGAGGTATCCCGCAAGGCGGGATTCAATAATTTTGAACTTTGATTTTTACATTTTCATTTTCTTATAGGTCCTGCGCAGAGGTCGATTCCCCGCCCAACTTTGTCACTGTCAACGAACTGTGTGAAATGAGATATGTAGCTCATGTATACATTGATTCAGTTATGTTCGGGTGTTAGCGACAAAGTTGAGCGGGCTCTCGAAGCCGTTACGCGGCTTTTTTCTTGCCCCTCCGGGCAGACTAAAGACTAAGGACTAATAACTAAAGACTATTTTCGTGGCTATTACCAAACAAAAAAAGACAGAGATTCTAGAGAAGCTCCAGACAATTTTTAAGGAAGCGAGGTCGCTCGCCTTCGTGAGCTTCAAAGGGCTTACGGTAGCTGAAGCGATGACGCTTCGGCGCACGCTTCGTAGCGCGAAAGTTGGCTACTTTGTCGCCAAGAAGACGCTCATGCGTCTCGCGGCGGGAAAGGCCGGATACGCGGGCGAGGTGCCCGAACTCCCGGGGGAGATCGCGATTGCCCACAGCCCTGATGACGGACTCGCCGGCCTCCGCGAGATTTGGGGAGTACAGAAGAAACTTGGCGAGAAGATTGCGCTCGTCGGCGGGCTCTTTGAGGGCGCGCTCATTAGCAAGGAGCGGGCAACGACACTCGCGTCCATTCCGCCGCGGGAAGTGCTCCTCGCGCAGTTCGTCAACCTTATTAACTCTCCCATACAAAGATTCGCTATCGTAGTGGGACAGTATGCGGAGAAGCGCGGCGGTGAGAGTCAAATTAAAAATTAAAAAGTAAAAGTGTAAAGTGACAATGTAAAATTAAAAATTTTAGATTTTGGACTGTAATTTTGCATTTTTATTTACATTTTTAATTTATATTTATGTCAGACGAAACAAAAACAGCAGATGCGCCGGTGGAAGTGCCGGCGAAGTTCAAGTCAATCGTGGAAGCGATTGAGCAAATGTCGGTTGTAGACCTCAATGATCTCGTGAAATTGCTTGAGAAGAAGTTCGGTGTGTCGGCGGCAGCCCCGACGCTTGCGGTCGGGGCTCCGACTCCGGGGGGCGTCGGAGCAGAGGAGAAATCAACCTTCACAGTGGAGCTTACCGAGAGCGGACCAAACAAGATTGCGGTCATCAAGATCGTGAAGGAAGTATTGGCGCTTGGACTCAAGGAAGCGAAGGATATCGTAGACGGCGCACCGAAGGTCCTCAAGGAAGGTCTCAAGAAAGCGGAGGCGGAAGAGTTACAAAAGAAAATCCAGGAAGCAGGCGGAAAGGTAACATTGAAATAGTTCCCCTTACTCATCATCAGAGCCGAAGTCCCGCACCAATCCGGTTGAGCGCGTGGGCCGAATAGGCCTCACCCTCTTTGGGCGAAGCGCGAAACCACACTGGGATTGGTGCTGGGAAGGAGGCGTAGAAGCTCAAGAAAGATATTGAAACGGTGGAAGGGAAAGTGACACTCAAATAATACAAACGCAATGCCGCCGAAAGGCGGCATCTGCATTATATTGCAATTCAAAACTATACTGGGGTCAACTCGCACGTTTTTCAGTCAGTGCTAGAATGACCCCACCTCAAAAGTTGAAACACTTTATCCCCCTATTCGTATCATTGGTACAATTCGTATATTCGTATCGCTACAATGGAAATCCTCGGCAAATTGTTCGGAAGCGAATCAAAGGTGAAGATCATTCGCCTCTTCCTCTTTAATCCCGAGCAGGCGTTCACGACGGATGAGATAGTCTTTCGCACGAAGACGAACCGTTTTTCGGTGCGCCATGAGATCTCGCTCTTTCGGAAGATCGGACTCATCAAACAGAAAATGGTTG
>VMFH01000044.1 GCA_007375925.1 Parcubacteria group bacterium Gr01-1014_72
CTAATTATAAAGAGAGGGTTTTGCTACCCCATACTACGCCAATGCTTCATAGGGCAAGGCAAAGAAAAACTTGATAGTACTGTTATTATGGAAACTTCAATTTTTCTAGCAAAAGTTATCGGACTCATGAGTGTTATCAGCACAATGGCAGTACTTGTTCGTTACAAAGAACATCTTGCCCTTGAGGAAGAAACGGTTAAGAATCCCGTGTTGGTTTATCTTAGCGGGTTTGCCTTTCTTGCTCTCGGTGTATTACTTGTCGTAAGCCATTCGGTCTGGGCACTTGACTGGCGGATCGTCATTACGATCCTAGGCTGGCTCGTTCTTTTGAAAGGCGTTGGTCGGATTTTCTTTCCTGGTGCCGTTGGACGCTTGATCAAAAAGAAACGGGGTAACCGCTGGTTTATCCTAGGAGAAGTCATTGTATTTCTCATTGGCCTCTATCTTCTTTATTATGGTTTTATCGTCTACTAATAACGCGTTTCTTTCAGAGAATTTGCCGCCAAAGAAAAATCCACGATATATGATCCGACTTAAAAGAATCTGTGACAAAGCGTCAAAGACCGACGGCTTCAGAGTTTTGGTTGATAGGCTGTGGCCGCGCGGAACATCCAAAGAAAAAGCCGCGCTAGACCTGTGGCTCAAAGACATTGCCCCATCTGCCGTCTTGAGAAAATGGTTTGGACACGATCCGGGGAAATGGGGGGCTTTCCAGAAAAGATATAAATCGGAAATTAGTAGGAACAAAGAAATTTTCAATCAGTTGAAAAAAATCAGCCGGAACAAAGTGGTTACTCTTCTCTATGCCGCCAAAGATAAAGAGCACAATGAGGCCGTAGTTCTTAAAGATTTGCTTGAGATCGGTCGCCACCGAAAAACTTGACGAGTAGCATTATATATGATACAGTGGCAATCGGACGGGTTGGTTGAACTTCAACAAAAGGATTCTGTGTGTCAACAACAACCTTTGGTGCTTATCAGCATCCAGAGATCGATGAGATTGGGGTGCGCCTCACACATGGCGAGAGTGTTGTCGGAACTGTGGTGAGAGACGTTCGGTGTATCGGGTGCGGCAAGGTGGAAACACGAAAGTTGGAGACCGCCGGTGCCCACCAAGCGCGGTGTCCATGGAACTACTTCTTCCACTGCGACGGCTACTACGACAGCAACCTCGCCAAGTATCTCGGTGGCGTCCCCTGCCGGTGCATCCGGCATCGGTAATTCCACCACCGTCAAAGAAAGACCGAAATCCATTACTGTGGAGAGTAGGTCTTTTTGTTTGGCAGAGAAAGGTACCTGCCTCGTTGCACTAAATGAGACGCGGACGCCAAACGACGCACGGCGTGATTGTTTCAAGAAAGCACTGTGTTCGGGTATACTATGCACAAAAAGTATGCGGCACTTCCATACGCTTGATGAAGGGTTCATCCGCCTTATGCGCCGTCATAGTGTTGCGATTCTTCGCATCGCGCTCGGCGTCGTCTTTTTGTGGTTTGGGCTTCTCAAGGTGTTCGGGGAGAGCCCTGTCCGCGAGTTCATCGCCCTGACCTACTCCTTCCTCCCCGCCGACCCCTTCATACTCGTCCTCGGCGTATGGGAAACCGCCATCGGGCTTGGGCTCATCTTCAAAAAATTTCTCCGCGTGACACTCGGGCTTCTGTGGCTTCAGATGCTTGGCACCTTCGGCGTTTTTCTCCTTGAACCGAGCATGTTCTTCTCTGGCGGCAATCCCCTTCTTCTCACCATGGAGGGAGAGTTCGTGGTAAAAAACATCGTCCTCGCCGCCTCCGGCATCGTGATCGGCGGATATGCAGTAGGTCCGTTTACCGAACAAAAACCGGAGTAGCGCTATCGGAGTAGCGCGCATCTATTATTCCCATATTCCCCAGAATATAGGAATAGTAGGTTGTCGTGGTGCGCCCCGCAAACGCATGCCGCCCGACTGCTTTCGAAAACGGGAGTGCGGGGGTATAATACGGAACATCGAGTTGCTCGTTCGCAACACATTACAAGCACCTAATTTCAAACGACCATGCATTTGCACAAAGAGCGGGGTATCGCGCCGATAGCGGCGCTCATCATCATCCTCCTCGCCGTGGGAGGCGGAACAGTCGCCGTTAAAAAGATTCAGAAGCGGAAAGCAGAGAAAGAGGCGGCGGCAACAGCGGAAGAGGTGAGAGGCAGGTCTGAAACCGCCCGCACCGTTCATGTAAAACTTGATGAACAGAACATGTCGGGAGTGAGGGGGGAGGCGACCCTCACCGAGGTTGGCGGCAAGGTGAAGGTTGTTCTCACAACGACCGGAAAACCGTCGGAGATGCCGCCGCCCGCACACATCCACACCGGCTCATGCCCAAGCCCTGAGGGCGTGAAGTATCCGCTCACGAATGTCGGGAGAGGCGCCTCTCAAACAGAGATAGATATGACACTTGATGCGCTCCTTGCACAGCTCCCGCTCGCAATCAATGTACACAAATCAGCGGCGGAGCTTGGCGCATACATCGCGTGCGGCAATATTGAGGCAAAAAACGTATCCGGAATGAAGCAGGAAGAGCAGGCGGGGGAAAAGAAGAGCGCGCCTGCCGAAAAGAAAATTGAGCCAAAGAAAGAGAGCGCGCTTCCTCCAGCTAAGAGAAAGATGATCCGCTACACGAGCGGCGGCTTCTCCCCCGCCCTCCTCACCGTAAAACGGGGAGAGGCGGTAAACTTCGTAAATGAGAGCGGCGGCGGCATGTTCGTCGCGTCAGATTTTCATCCGACACACACGGCGTATCCGGAGTTCAGCCAGAGCGCAACTATCGGCAAGGGCGAGAGCTACTCCTTCACCTTCACGAAAGCCGGTGCGTGGGGATACCACAATCACGTAAGTCCGACAAAAATAGGGGTCATCGTGGTAGAGGAATAAAAGTCCGCTCGTCCTATCCTCGTCCCGCTGCTAGCGGGACGAAGTATTAGGCGAGCGGGCTTTTATTGTGTGCTACTATTGTGTTACTGCTATGGCAAAGAAAAATTCAGAGCGGAAAGGGTGGAGCATATTTGCCGATGTGAGTGAGGAGGCGCTACGGGGAACGTTCATCATCGCCGCCGTTGGTTTGTCGGCGCTCCTTATGCTCGCCGCAACCGGCGCTGCAGGAGTTGTCGGCGAGAAACTCTACGGGGGGCTCCGCTTTCTCCTCGGGGTTGGGTACTTCACGCTCCCCCTCCTCTCGCTCATGCTCGCAATCGCATTCTGGCGAAATACTCGCCGTCTCTTTCCCCTTTCGCGAATTATCGGGTCGCTCCTCTTCCTCGCCTCTGCACTCGGGATCATTGAGACAATTCGCCCGAAGAGCGGTGGGCTGGTTGGCCGCCTCATTGCGCATCCCCTCGTCGCCCTCTTTGAGCCATACACTGCCTCTGTCATACTCCTCGCGCTCCTTGCAAGCGCAAGTCTCATTATCCTTGATAAAAGCATAAACCTTGACAGAGGAGTCACATTTCTAAAAAAGCTCTTGCGGTGGAGAGGGCGTGTTCCGGGAGATAACGGTGAGGACGAGATGGAAGAAGAGGTTACCGTCTCAATCGCGACAGACGCACCTCCGGGAGATACTGATGGGAACGCAGAGAATGTTCGGAGTGAACCCCAAAAGGCGGGGGGGCGGGGGAAGCCCCTGGAACAACAGGTCGCACAGGCGCCCTCCGATGACGAACTCTCCTTCCTCCCGAGACAGCGCAGCGTACCGCTCGCGCGCCTCCTTGAGACGTACACTCCGCCGCCTCTCTCGCTTCTTGAGCGCGACAGCGGAAGACCCGAGGTGGGAGACATAAAAGCGCACGCGAATATCATCAAACGAACCCTCGGCAACTTCGGCATTCATGTTGAGATGGATGAGGTAACCATCGGTCCGTCAGTCACCCGCTATGCGTTAAAACCCGCGCAGGGAGTAAAACTTTCCCGCATCATCGGGCTCCAGAATGATCTCGCGCTCGCGCTCGCCGCCCACCCCATCCGGATTGAAGCCCCCATCCCGGGAAAATCACTCGTCGGTATAGAGGTCCCGAATACGGGGAAATCGATCGTCGGACTCGGGACGCTCCTCGGGAGTCCCGAGTACCAGTCATCCGACAAACCGCTCATCCTTGCTATCGGCAAGGAAATCTCGGGCAAGGCGCGGTTCGCAAATCTTGCGAAGATGCCGCACCTCCTTATTGCGGGCGCAACCGGATCAGGAAAGTCAGTGAGTATCCACACCATCATCAATTCCCTCCTCTTCAGAAATCCTCCGAACGGACTCAAACTTATTCTCATAGACCCGAAGCGCGTTGAGCTCACGCTCTACAAAAAGATTCCCCACCTCCTCACCCCCGTCATTACCGACGCCAAAAAGGCCATACTGTCCCTAAAGTGGCTCACGAAAGAAATGGAGCGCCGGTACAACATCCTTGAATCGGAAGCGGTGCGCGACATTGAGTCGTACCACAAGAACGTGGTTGAGGTGGAGCTCCAAAAGCTCCGAAAAACTGGCGGGAGCTCGGAAGAGGAGCGCCTACCGGAACTTATGCCCTACATCGTCGTCGTTATTGATGAGCTCGCGGATATCATGGCAACCTACCCCCGCGAGCTTGAAACCGGCATCGTGCGCCTCGCGCAGATGAGCCGAGCGGTCGGCATCCACCTTGTTCTTTCCACCCAACGCCCCTCCGTGGACGTCATCACCGGCCTCATCAAAGCAAACATTCCGGCGCGTATTGCGCTCCAAGTCGCGTCCCAAGTTGATTCTCGGACCATTCTTGATATGAGCGGGGCGGAGAAGCTCCTCGGTGCGGGCGACATGCTCTTCCTCTCGGGAGAGATGACGAAACCGGTCCGCATTCAGTCCGGATACGTGAGTGAGACGGAGGTGAAAAAGGTGGTGAAGCATCTCGCGAGCGCCTACGAGGGGAAGGTGCCGGATGAGATTGGATTTACGGGAGTGGGAGACGCGGGCGGCGACGGCGCGCTCTTTGAACAGAACATGGAAGATGAAGAAATTGACGATGCGCTCTATGAAGAGGCGCGCGAGATGGTAGTTTCGGCCGGTAAGGCCTCAACGTCATACCTCCAGCGCCGCCTGCGCATCGGTGTACTCGCGTTCCGCAGACTTCCTCCGCGGACCGGAGCTTACATTCATCTCTCCATCAGACGGATCGCTTCTAAGCGAATCACTCGTAGAGGTGGCTGGCACGGCAAAACACGTCTCCCACCTGAATTTGAATGGCAGAAAAATATTCACCGATGAGGGGGGCACCTTCAGCGAACCATTGCTCCTCCTCTACGGCTACAATATAATAAAGCTTTCTGCAGAAGACCGCTTCGGGCGCACTGCCGAGAAGATGATTACAGTTGTATATAAATAGTACGCTCATGAAAAAACAGAGAGAGGTGAAGGAGGAAAAAACGCTTGGCGTTACGGCGGTAGAGGACGCAATCCGCGCCATCAAGACGAAGTTCGGCGAGGAGGCTATTATGAAACTCGGAGAAAAACCCCGGGTGAATATTGACGTTGTACACTCCGGCTCAATCGGTCTGGATGCCGCACTCGGCGTCGGCGGCTACCCGCGCGGGCGCATCATAGAAATCTTCGGTCCCGAATCATCCGGCAAAACCACACTCGCCCTCCATGCTGTCGCGGAGGCACAAAAGAAGGGCGCGTCACCGCGGAGCGGGTTGACCCCAATGAAAAAGGAGAAGGTCAAAATAATTGGGGCACGCATTCAACTGGAGAAATTAACCACACTCAAAAAAATATTGATGGCGAACCGGTTTACGGAACGCCCGGCGAAAGGAATTCACTTAATTATTTAATCGCTCCCTTCGGCATACTTACAGCGGATAAAACTTTGACTGGAGAAAACTCGCCATACATTGTCCAACGATACGGACTGTCAGTTTCTCAAGGTTTAACCCTTACGATTGAGCCCGGAGTAGTTATTAAAATCTCTGACGCCAACGAACCGTCAATAAGCATATCAGGAAAATTAATTGCTCAAGGTAAGGCAGATAACCCAATCGTTATTACGAGCATCTATGATGATGAATACGGAGGGGATACCAATAAAGACGGCATTT
>VMFH01000045.1 GCA_007375925.1 Parcubacteria group bacterium Gr01-1014_72
GGTGCTCGCGAAAGGGTTTGCGCTCAAAGAGGGTGAGACGCGGGCATTTGTGCTGGACCTCTCTCCGGAAAAACATGACGCCAAGATGGAGGAACTCCTCGGACTCATCCAGTCCAAAGGCATTCGGAACACCCTCGCTATTGTGGAAGGACTCCGCGACCCGCACCTCCTGGACGACTTCCACCGCTTCCTCGTACAGTATGTGAAGGGGGGGTACCCCGTGGCGGGACTCAAAGAGAAAACACCGCTCGCGCGGACGTTTCGGATGACTCTTTTTGAAGTCTCACTTCCGTCCGCGGCGGGAGAGGAGGAGAAGCAGAGGGCGCTCAAGGAGCTCATTTCGGGGATGGAGCAGTTCTACGCGGGAATGCTCTCCATCGCGGCGTTTTCCGAAGGCGCCGAGAACGCGCACTTTTCAATTGAGATTGCGAACGCGAACGGGAGCGACGAGTTCATTTTTTATGTTGCGGTTCCCGACAGCAAGAAGCCGCTCTTTGAAAAACAGCTCCTCGCCGTCTTTCCGGACGCGAAGTTTGCGGAGGTGAAGAACGACTATAACATTTTCAGCGAAACGGGAGCGGCCGCCGCCTCTGTCGCCGCGGCGGCGAAGAACTCCATTTTTCCGCTCAAGACATACGACATGTTTGATGTGGATCCCCTGAATGTCATCCTCAACAGTTTTTCAAAAATTGACCGTGTTGGGGAGGGGGCGGCGCTCCAGATACTCGTGCGTCCGCAGGGCGAGTACTATGTGAAGCGCTACAAAGAATCAATTCGGCGGATTGAGAAGGGCATTGACGTGAAGGTGGCGATTGATCTGCCCGAGTCGTTTGCGGGAGAGCTCTGGCACATTGCGAAGGATATTCTCGTGGGGAGTAGCGTGCCGAAAAAGAAAGAGGGGGAGGAGCCGCCAAAGATTGACGAGGAGCTCGTGAAGGAGATCCGCCGCAAGGTGGCGCGGCCGATTGTTTCCGCGAACATCCGCATTGTCGCGTCGGCGGGCGACAGGGCGAGGGCGGAGGCGATTCTCTCTGACATTGAGTCGGCGTTCAACCAGTTTGAGACGACGGAGGGGGCGCGGTTGTCGTTTCTTCGTCAGCGGGGTCGGAAGCTCTCGGAGCTCCTGGAATCATTTTCGCTTCGCACCTTTGGTATCGGCGATACGCTCCCCCTCAACATCTCGGAAGTAACTACGCTCCTCCACTTTCCCGGGAGCCGCGTGACGTCGGCACCGGCCTTAAAGCGTACAACATCTCGGAGCGCTCCGGCGCCCGTCGGACTTCCGACGCACGGCGTGCTTCTTGGTATGAATACCTACCGCGGACTCGGAACGCGCGCATTTCTCACGGAGGAAGACCGGCTCCGCCACCTCTACCTCGTGGGCCAGACCGGCACCGGCAAATCCACGCTCTTAAAGAATATGCTTGCGCAAGATATCCGTGCGGGTGAGGGCGTCTGTTTCATTGACCCGCACGGCGTGGATATTGAAGAGGTACTCTCGTACGTTCCGCTTGAGCGCCTTGAGGACGTTATTTACTTTGACCCGTCTTACACGGCGCGTCCGATGGCGCTTAATATGCTTGAGTACGACAGCCGCTTTCCCGAGCAGAAAACATTCGTCGTCAACGAAATGCTTTCCATTTTTAATAAGCTCTTTGATATGAAGACCGCCGGCGGCCCCATGTTTGAGCAATACTTCAGGAATTCCGTCATGCTCACGATTGAGGACCCCGCAAGCGGCGCGACGCTCCTTGATGTGTCGCGGGTCCTTTCAAACAAGACGTTTCGCGATCTGAAACTTGCGCGGTGCAAAAACCCCATTGTCGTTCAATTTTGGCGCGAGGTTGCGGAGAAAGCGGGCGGGGAGGCGGCGCTCCAGAACATTGTGCCCTACATCACCTCAAAATTTGATACGTTTCTGACGAACGACATCATGCGCCCCGTCATCGCGCAGGAGCGCTCCAGCTTCAATTTTCGGGAGGCTTTAGATGCGCGCAAAATCCTTCTTGTGAATCTCGCGAAGGGGCGCCTCGGGGACTTGAGCGCCCACCTCCTCGGGCTTATCCTCGTCGGGAAGATTCTCATGGCGGCGCTCTCGCGGGTTGATTCGTTTGGGAAAGAAGTCCCGCCGTTCTACCTCTACCTTGACGAGTTCCAGAACATTACGACGGATTCCATCGCGACGATTCTCTCGGAGGCGCGCAAGTACAAGCTCTCACTCACCGTCGCGCACCAGTTTATTAAGCAGCTGGATGAGAAGATTAAAGACGCGGTGTTCGGGAACGTCGGCTCCATCGCGGCATTTCGCGTCGGGGCGGAGGATGCGGAGCACCTTGCGAAACAGTTCGCACCCGTTTTCAGCGCCGATGACCTCATCAACCTTCCGAACCGCCACGCGTACGTCAAGCTCCTCGCGAACGGGAGGCCGGCGAAACCGTTTGACATTGAGACGCTTCCCCCTCCCGCGGGAAGCGGCGTGGAGCTTGAACGTGTGAAGGAGCTCTCGTACCTAAAGTACGGCCGAGCGCGGGAGGAGGTGGAGGCGGAGATTATGAAGAAGTATGAAAAGTAGTCTATAGTCTGTAGTAAGTAGGTGGGAAGAGGGAGAAAAAGTCCGAAAAGTTGCGAGAGCCATTTGATTGACAGCCACCTCAAGTTTGCTAAGATTTTGTTATGAAAATGGAACAGCCGGAGATTAAAGAAGCATCTCGCAGCGAGGGTGGGCATGAAGCATATGCGCTCGTGCAGATAGGAGATTTTTTTGAGATACGATCCGAGGGAGGTAAGGGCAAAGAAATTTTTGAGAAGTATAAGGCAGTATTTGCGAGCGGACTTGTACACAACGAAGATACATATCGATGGACAGAACGCGAAAGAAGCAAGGCAGAAAAATTTCTTGATTTTTTGAATGGCCAAGACGTCCAGAGAAATATCGCGCGCGCGTACGAACTTCATGAGGAACTTACCCTCCTCAAGCGAGAGTTGAACCAATCTGTCTGAATTGATATAGTATGATGAAAACATCACACCCAAAAACCGAGCAGACGCTCGTTATTATTAAGCCCGACGGGATACAGCGGACCCTGGTCGGCGAGATTATCGGTCGGTATGAACGGCTTGGGCTGAAGCTCGTTGGTCTCAAGATGCTCCTCCCCTCGGCGGTGCAGATTGAGGAGCACTACCTCCTTGACCCCAACTGGAAGCGGCTTGTCGGAGAGAAGGCGATAGAGAGTTATCTCAAAAAGGGAGAGAAACCGCCTTCGGCTGACCCCATTGTTGTTGGTGGGCAGGTGATTATGCGTCTCAAGAAGTATTTCACAAGCGGGCCGGTTGTTGCGAGTGTGTGGCAGGGGGCGCACGCGGTCGAGATTGTTCGGAAAATTACGGGCGGTACCGAGCCGCGCTCGTCTGATGTCGGCACCATTAGGGGCGATTTTGTTCTTGACTCTTATTCAATGGCCGATACTGACGACCGGGCGATTCGGAATCTCATCCATGCCTCCGGGTCGGTCGCGGAAGCGGAAGCGGAAATCAAACACTGGTTTTCAAAAGATGAGCTCGTGAAGTACCGTCTTGTGCAGGAGCAGATTTTGTATGATGTGAACTTGGACGGATTACTTGAGTGAGGAGGGTGAAAAATTGTCAAGCGTTCGCGGTAAAAAGTTTTCCACACCACCTGCCGACTCCGCGCCGGAGGCGCTTTTTGTTTTGTGTCGGGCGTATTTTTGCTTGCGCTCTCAACTCTCACGCTTGTTTTTTCAACACACTGTGCACAGGATATTCACCGTTCTTACAAAGATTCTGTTGGAGAGGTGTACACTGATTGCAGTAGTTACCGATGTCGCCTAGCCTACAACTCATTTTTGGGACACAATGTTGACGGTTGCCCTCGGGCGCCGCACCTCGTCCCGCTATTTTAGAGAAATGCTAGGACCACGTCGGCGACTATGATAACAACGCGTCCCGCCTTTGGCGGGACGCGTCTGTTTGCGGCGCGCACTCTTTCGTGTTCAGGTGAGGCATTTTGTTACCTTTCTTTGCACGCGGTTGTTATAATGAATGAAGGTTCCTTCGAGTGCTATCGAGCCCAAACTATTTTTTTAGGGAGCCTCACATCGCCCCTTCCGATGAGCGCCCTCGGGCATTCTGACAGGAGTGCGGCTGCGGGCACCCACATAAGTTTTATGCTCCGGTAGCATCAGAGGAACCTCACAGAAATGTCCCGCCACGCGCGGGACGTTTTTGTGAGGGGAAAACTTGGTTGTTTCCTTATGCTATAATAGCGAAAACCAGATTTGTGCTGTCGATAAAAACATACCTCTACCTGGTGCTCCTCCTCCTTTCCACGAGTATTTTTTTTGTGCACACGACGGCGCTACGCCTCTTTTGGTACTGGAGCTTCCCGTGGTTGGACGTTCTCGTGCATGCGGCGGGGGGCTTTCTTGTAGCCGTTGGCGGCTTTCTCGCGTATTTGGTGATGGACGGGAACTTGCTCCCGAAGCGCCGTTTTCTCGTACTCGGCATCCTCTCGCCGCTTTTTGTCGGAGCGCTCTGGGAACTCTTTGAGTACTATTTCGGCATCAGTGTTGCCGAGGAGCACCTCGTGTTTGATACGGCGGTTGATCTCACCATGGATGTTGTCGGAGGGTGCGCCGGCGTGTGGTTCGGCACATTTCTTGAAAACCGCGTGAGAATACACTAGGCGGTGACTTTCTCCACGACGCGCTTGAAGGTGTCGGGGCGCTGTGCGGCGAGTTCGGAAAGCATCTTACGGTTGAGCTTCATCCCTTTTTTATTCATCGCGCCGATGAAGCGACTGTACGTTGTGCCGTGCTCGCGAAGGCCGGCGTTGAGGCGGACATTCCAGAGACGACGGAAGACATTCTTCTTGTCGCGGCGATCGCGGAAGGCGTGCGCACCGGCATGCACCATCGCCTCAGAGGCAGCGCGTTCTTTCTTTGAGCGCGCGAAGCGATACCCCTTTGTTTCTTTGAGGAGCGAACGGCGATATTTGAGCGCGTGGACCGCTTTTTTGACTCTAGTCATGATAGTGTATCGATACTAATATACGAAT
>VMFH01000046.1 GCA_007375925.1 Parcubacteria group bacterium Gr01-1014_72
AAGAACGAGCGGCGCTGTTTCGTCAACATAGAGCTTTGAGTTGTATTGGCCTTCATACACTTTATCCCATGGAAAGGGCACGGGACCAAACGAAAGGCGTAAGATAAGTGAACCGGGTACGAGCGCGACCGCCGCCTCGCCGCCAAGTTTGGAGGTGACAAATTTTGAGGGTGAAAGCGTCGGCTCCTGTTCGCGGTGTGGCCCCTGCCCCGTGTACACATAGTCGCTTGAGGTATAGACGAGCCGAATGCTCATGGTGAGACATGCGCGGGCGACATTCGCCGTGCCGAGAATGTTCGCCGTAATTCCAAGCTCGGGATTCTTCTCGTGCTCCGGCGGCTTCGTTGCGGCCGCCGCATGGAGGACGATCGTCGGCTGATGCTTCTCCAGAGCGGCGACCACGGAGCGGTAGTCCGTGATATCAAGCTCGGCATGCGACGGCGCGATGAGCGTCTTGTCAATTTTCCGCAGTTCAGTGCCAAGGAGACCGGAACCGCCCGTGAGCAGTATGCGAGAAGAAGTCGCTTTGTCGCGCCCGCTACCGCCCGGCACTTCCTTCTTTTTTGTCGTTGCCGCTTTCTTCATACGATTCATTTTTATATTCTATGCCTCATGATCTGTGCTCTTCGCTCTGTGACCCAAGTGCGCAAGTCCCTCCTCAACTGATGCGATTGCGAACCCCGACGGGTCCTCCTCGTACCGGCGCCGATACTCCACAATACGCGCACACTCGGATACAAGCCGGCCAAGACGGGTTGTTCGCTCCCGATGCACCGTCCCCATAAGTCCCTCTATCTCAACCTCCTCTTCCCAGTAAGTACCGGTGAGAGTGCGAGCGGAAAGCTTGATGGAAAGGCCTTTTTTGAGTGCAACGCCGAGATTGGTAAGGTACGCCCGTAGTATATGCGCCGGCACGGAAATGACAACAGCACTCTTGACGTCCCGCTCTACTGCGGCACCGATAAAGCCCTCGGCCTCATGGAGCGTATGCTTCCCGGGAAGAACAGGTACGATTGCATTATGGGGCACTCCGCCCCGCACAAGCTCCTCTACAAACCACCGCGCGCCGGGAAAACCCGGCGAGTACGACTCCTCTCCGTTCAGAAAAAGATACCGCGCTCCCGATGTCTTGAAAAAATTCGCAACGAACGGAGCCAACTGCTCGTGAAGGTCCCCCCACCCGTGCACGAAAAGAGCGTCGGCAGGAACAACATCGTCCCGATACACCTCATTGAATAGTTTGCTCCAGAGTTTGGGATCAGACATAGGAGTGTAAAATGTAAATCTAAAAGTGAAAAGTGACAGTTCAAAATGTAAAGTTAGGGGATGTTATATCCCTACTCTATCTTACAACTTTGAACTTTACATTGTAATTTTTCATTTTGAGATTTCAATTTTAAATTTTATATGATTTTGGGTTCCGGTACATGCGTCACCCACTTCCCGCCGCGCGCGCGGAACGCCTGCTGGCTTTTCTCAATCTCCGGCAGATGATTCCAGGCGAAGAGAACCGCGGCATCCGCATTACCAAACTGCTCTTGCGGTACAATCGGAATATGGACACCGGGATAATACTTTCCCTGCTTTATGGGCGTGTTGTCGGTAATGAAGGGAATGAGGTCCGGCCCGATACTGCAATAATTGCAGACGATGACGCCCTTAGAGCTCGCGCCGAAACCGCATAACCGCTTCCCTTCTTTTTTGAGACCATGAAGAAGGGCAACGAGCTTCTTCTTGGAACTCACGATGTTTTTCCGGAGCGTCTCAAGCTGTTTCGGCAAATCTTTTTCCTTCGCGTGCCACGAAGCAACTTCGGGGCGTATGGGGAAAGTGTCTTTACGTCCGACAAACATCCGTAATTCGCCTCCATGTACAGGAATATGCTCGGCGTCAAACACATGGAGCCCGTGGGGAGCAAAGAGCTTGTTCACGAATGAAAGGGTAAAATACCACACGTGCTCATCATACACCTGGTCATACGACGTCTTTTCAACAATATCAATGAAGTACGGATCCTCAAACACAAAAACGCCTTTCTTGCCTATGAGTCTCGCCACGCAATCGGCATAGTACGCGATGTCTTCAATGTGGCACGATACGTTTGCGCCGTACACGAGCGACACTGTTCCCTTCTCCAAAATATCCCCGACGACCTTCTCGTTCATAAACTCGGATATCACTTCATGTCCTCGACTACGCGACGCCTCCGCGACATTCTTTGAGGGCTCCACGCCGATTGCACGCACCCCGAGACCCTTCCACGCCTCAAGCATAATACCGTCATTTGAACCAACCTCCACGACAATTCCTCTCCCCGCATACGGAAGCAGGCGCTTCGCCGTCTCCGCAAAATGTACCTGCATGCCTTTTGAGGTGGAGGAGTAGAAGGCATAGTGGTCGTGGAACATTTTTTCCGGCGGAATCGTATGGACGAGCCCAATGGCATCCGTTTCTCTGTCGTACCCGACCACCATGTTATAGAAAAATTCCTTGGAAAATTCCTCTGGCGTCAAAAAGGCATTTGCAATCGGCATCCTGCCGAAATCAATCACTGGCTGTAGGTTAAACTTCATAAGTTTGTAAGTCTTCCGAAATGCTCAATGATTTCACTGACACCCGAGTGGAGATTCCCTTTTGGGGAGAAGCCGAGGGCGCGGATCTTCTTCGCAACGAGGTCATAGGAAAAACTGTTCATCACTTTTGAGTCAACGAGACCGATTTCCGTCGATGGTATGAAAGATTTGATGGTACTAACCACATCTTCCACTGTCGCGTTTTCGGTGCAGACGTTGTACACCTCTCCCTTGAAAATGTCTTTCTCAAGAATGAGGTTGATTGCCTGCACACAATCTTCAAGTGCGAGATATGGACGCTTCTGCTTGAGTGCGGTCTTCCACACGGAGAGCGGTTGTCCCGTCACCGCCTGCCAAACGAAGCGGTTGACGGCAGTGGAGAAGCGCATCCCGGGCGAAAAGCCGTAGATGGTCGCGAAACGGAAAATGGTGAACTGGAGGTCTTTTGTTTTGTAACTTCTGATGATTTCTTCGCCGCGAAACTTTGAGTCCGCGTATGGGCTCTGCGGCGCGATTTCTCCTTCTTCGGTCACAAGCGGCACGCGGTCGCCATACACGCTTGTCGTAGACGGAAAAATTAGTTTCACTCCTTTAGCAATGCACCCTTCCACTACTCGCTTCAGTCCTTCAATATTTACTTCTTCCACTTGTGTTCTGTATTCAACACTCTTTTCCGCTTCCGAGAGAGCCGCGAGGTGAATGCACATGTCGACCCCTTCAAATAATTTATCAAAATCAGCGGTACGAATATCTCCTTCTATAAACCTGTACGAAAAATGTTTGGGTAAATCATACAAAGAAGCAAAACGCTTGCTTTCAAGATTGTCCAACATAATAATCCTTCCCACCGCCTTCGGACTCAGGTCACGAATGAGCCGCGACCCGATGTGTCCCAGTGCGCCGGTAATAAAAACAGTTTTTTTCATCCCGTTAGAGACGGGTCGCGGTCTTCAGTGGCCATACCCCATCTTTCATTATTTTAATAATCTCTACCTTGTTTAACAATGCTCATTTACATACAAGCGACCGCGGTCTCTAACGGGATTCACGCTACTTAGACTTTTGTTTAAACATCTTTTTGGTGCGCTCCAGACCTTGCCGGAGCGAGTGTTTCGGGCGCCAGCCGGTGAGTTTCTGGAACCTCGCTCCCGAGATTCGGACACTCTCCACATCAATCCGCCTCCGAACGTCCGGCCACGGAACGCTCTCAACTCTCCCGCCAAAAGTTTCTGCGATCGCCTCCGCAACCTCCCGCACGGTATGGTGGTCATCGTGCACCACGAAGTGCGTGGTGCCTACGAGCTTCTGATGCTCCGCCGCCTGCATGAGCGCCTCGCATGCATCTTCAATGAAAAGAACGTTTCTTGTCTGCGCTCCGTCGCCCCACACGATAATCGGCTTCCCTTCAATCGCCTGCCCGAGAAAGTGATTCACGAAACCGAACGACGGATCGTTCTTGCCGTACGGGCCGTAGAGGTTTGCAAAGCGGAGCACGACCGTCGGGATGTCGTACACTGTGTGAAAAATCCGGTGATACTTCTCGGCAACTCCTTTGTGCGCCGAGTAGATGTCCAAGGGCGCTTCCGGATGCGTCTCGTCCACAACAGGATGCTCCCCGCGCCCGACGACCGTGCTTGATCCCGTAAAAATGACGCGAGCTTTTGGATTGAAATCCCGAACCGCCGTAAGAACGCGGAGTGTCCCAATGCAGTTGATATCGGCGTCAAGAAACGGGTCAATGAGAGAGTGTGGATGCGAGGTCTGCCCAACACAGTTAAAAATCACATCGGCACCAGGAATCACGCGCTTGAGAAGCTTCGGGTCGCGGATGTCGCCTTGAATGAAAGTTATTTTGTCGACGATATCCGAGAGACTCTCGCGTGTGCTGCCGAAGAGCGGGTCAAGCGAATCAACAATTGTCACCGCGCCTGCCCCACGCCTAAGCAAAAATCGCGTGAGGTTCTGTCCTACAAACCCCGCTCCACCGAGTATGAGAATCTTCCTTTTCCGATTGGAAATCATAATCGGAAGAGTACCACGGAAATATCATAATAAAAAGAGCTCGCGGCTATAATGAACTTCCAGTCCCGTCGGTAATCATGCACGTACTTCAAACTCTACCAAAACTCAACTCAAACCATCTCCATCGGTTACACCTTGATGGTGCGGGGGGAACTCAAAAAAGAGGCCAACGTCTGGCGGCCCATGGACCGCAAAAATGAAAAGCCGTTTAATTGCGGGGACTCGGCCCGAGGTCTTGAACTCGTGGACGGCTGGTTCGGTACTAACGCTTGGAGAGTCATCCATTTCAACTTTGGACTCCACGATCTCAAATACCTGGATGAAAAAAAACAATACGTCAGTCCGGACAAGGGAAAGCAGGTTGCGCCTCCCGAACTCTATGAAAAAAATCTCCGGGCCTTGATCGCCCGTCTCCAAAAAACCGGAGCCG
>VMFH01000047.1 GCA_007375925.1 Parcubacteria group bacterium Gr01-1014_72
ACAGCTCCAGAACGGACCGAATCGTCCGCGCCGCTCCACAAGCTCCCCCTTCTTGCAGGTGGGGCAGGTGACGCCACTTGAGACAGTCTGACTCTCATCCCGTTTAATGTAGCGACATTTTGGATAGCGTCCGCAGGCGACGAACTTGCCGTACTTTCCATCACGTTCAATAAGTTTTCCCTCCTTGCACTCTGGACACATCTCTCCCGTTTCCTTCGGCCCCTCCATCACCTTACCCTCAATCGTGAGTGCGCCCTGACAGTCGGGGAAACGCTTGCAGGAGAGAAACTTCCCGCTCCGACCGAGCTTGATAATCATCGATCCGCCACATATCGGACATTTAAACGAAGCGTCAGCATCACCCAGATTACTAATTTTTTCAATTTTCTCCTTTGATTTCACATCTTTGCGAAACGGCGTGTAAAACTTCCTTAAAGTATCGGCGTACTTTTCTGTGCCGTTCGCGATGTCGTCAAGCTTATCCTCTACTTCCGCGGTAAAAGCGTCGCCGATGTAGTGTGCGAAGTGCTTCTCAAGGAACGAACTCACGACATCACCGGTGTCAGTTGGTTTGAGAGCCCGTCCCTCCTTCACCACATACTCGCGCTTGATGATTGTCTCAATGATACTCGCGTAGGTCGAGGGGCGTCCGATACCGCGCTTCTCCAATTCCTTAACAAGTCCCGCCTCGGTATACCGCGGGGGCGGCTCGGTACTCTTTTCTTCGGAATGCATCAGAACAAGGGTGAGAGGATCACCGGCAGACACCTTTGGTAACTCAACATCTTCTCCGCGCGCGGCGGAGTCGGCGAGAAGCCAGCCGGGCATGAGCGTGCGACTCCCGTTTGCCGCGAAATCGGGAATACCGCCGTTGCGGATGTTAGCGACAACTTTAGTGCGAAGCACTTTTGCGTCAGCCATCTGGCTTGCGACGGTTCTGTTCCAGATAAGTTCATACAATTTTCTCTGTTCAGCGCCCACTCCCGCACTCTGGCGCGAGAGGTCGGTCGGGCGTATTGCCTCATGCGCTTCCTGTGCATTTTTACTCTTTCCTTTGAACTCGCGTGAAAGCGCAAGGCCTTCGCCGAAAAGTTTTTTAATGACGGTAGCGGCCTGTTGTCTGGCACTATCGCTCAAGTTGGTGGAGTCCGTGCGCATGTAGGTGATAAGGCCGGCCTCGTAGAGTCTCTGCGCGATCCCCATGGTGCGTCGCGGCGAGAAGCCGAGCCGCGAACTTGCCGCCTGCTGGATGGTGGAGGTGATGAAGGGCGGGCGGGGAGAGCGTTTCGCTTCATTCTCTTCAACAGAGCGCACTTCCCACTCGCCCCCTTTTCCAGCGGTAAAGATTTTCTCCGCGACGGCGCGTTCGCGGGGTTCTTCGGTGCAGACGAGGCGCATACCCTCCTTTTTCTTTGTCAAAACATCTGCGGTAAGAACGAAAAATTCTTCCGGCACGAAGGCGCGGATTTCGCGTTCCCGTTCCACAAGAATGCGCAGTGCCGGCGATTGCACGCGCCCCGCCGAGAGGCCATAGCGTAGTTTCTTCCAGATGAGGCCGGAGAGGTCATAGCCCACGAGGCGGTCAAGGACGCGGCGCGCCTCTTGCGCGTATCGGAGATTTTGGTCAATGGCGCGTGGGTGCGCGATTGCTTCCCGAATTGCCTCCTTCGTGATTTCGTGAAAGACAATGCGCTTTGGGTGTTTGAGCCCTATTGTTTCTGCAATGTGCCACGCAATCGCCTCCCCCTCGCGGTCCAAGTCAGTGGCGAGGATGACATCCCCCGCCTTTTTCGCGAGCGCGCCGAGCTCCGCGACGACGCGCTCTTTACCCTTTGCGATTTCATAGTGGGGAGCGAAGCCGTTCTCAATGTCAACCGCATTCTTGTTGCTCTTCGGCAGGTCGCGAATGTGCCCGACGGACGCCTTCACGGTGTATCCGCCCCCCAGATATTTTTCTATCGTCCTCGCCTTTGCGGGCGACTCAACAATAACAAGCGTGTTGCTCATACGGATACACGGTAGCACGCTTCAGAAAAAAAATGCAAACTTGTTCATAAAACATGAAGCATGAAGCATGAAACACAAGATCAATTTTATAGTGCTTCAGATAAGTCTAATTTCGCCAACACTTTCTGTTATTAATCCTTTAATCTCCATCACCGAGAGCAGTGCGTTTGCGCGCGAGACGGGGAGGTTGAGCGCGACGACGAGCTCGTCGCGCGAAAGCGGCTCGGTGAGAAGTTTTACAACCACGAGTTCTTCCTCGCTGCAATCTCTGTACTTTTCTTCAGGTGATTGTGTCGGCAGGATTGCCTTGAGTCCGAGCGCGTCCAGAAGCTCCGCGCTCGTGCCGATTGGAGTCGCACCGAGCCGAATCAAGAGCCGCGGGCCGTCGGAGGTGCGGGAGAAGATTCCGCCTGGCACGGTGAAAACGTCGCGGTTGTACTCCGTCGCGAGGCGCGCGGTGATGAGGGTGCCGCTTTTTACCTCTGCCTCAACGATGAGCACCGCGTCCGAGAGTCCAGCCATGATGCGGTTCCGTTGCGGGAAGCTCCACTTTGTCGCGCGGAAATCGGGCGCAAATTCGGAGAGGAGCGCGCCTCCCTTCGCGACGATTTCTTCTGCAAGCGCCGCATTGCTCGCGGGGTAGAGGACGTCTCGGTTGAGTCCCGAGCCGGGGATAGCGACTGCAGGCAGTCCGGCGGAGAGCGCCGCACGGTGGGCGAGTGCATCAATCCCAAGCGCGAGCCCCGAAACGATTACGACAGGGAAGCCACGAAGTCCCGCGATGAGCATCTCTACCGCCTCTCTCCCATATTCGGTGTATTTGCGCGCTCCCACCACCGCAAGCCACTTATGCTCCTCCGACGGGAGCGTTCCTTGCATGTAGAGCTCCTCCGGCGGGTCAGGGATCTCACGAAGTCGCCTCGGAAATTTGTCAGGTGCCAGAGTCTGTATATTCATTTGTTTCTTGCGCATCTTGTTGGTAGTATATTAGTGTAAAGTGTAAATCT
Source organism: Parcubacteria group bacterium Gr01-1014_72 (assembly GCA_007375925.1). Lineage (GTDB taxonomy): Bacteria > Patescibacteriota > Minisyncoccia > Phycocordibacterales > VMFH01 > VMFH01. The sequence goes on from VMFH01000047.1 coordinate 3,015, forward strand.
AAAAGTGTAAAAGGACAGTCTAAAATAAAAAATTTCAGAAGAATAGAACCAATTTGGACTTTACACTGTTTTAAATTTCTATGTTAGACATCCGTTTCATCCGCGAAAATAAAGAGCTCATCGCGCTCGCCGCTAAGAAGAAGCGGATCGCATTCAAGGTGGACGCGCTTCTCAAGATTGACGACGAACGTCGCGCGCTCCTCGCCACTATTGAGAAGAAGCGCGCGGAGCAGAACGAGCAGAGCGACAAGATCGCGGGGGGCGGAATGGCGGAGCGTGTCGCGCTCATTATGCAGATGAAGGAGGCCAAGGAGGCGCTCCAAAAAGACGAGGAGCGTATGAAGGAAATCATGCGAGACTGGCAGAAGCTCATGCTTGAGGTGCCGAACATTCCCGATATTTCGGTGCCGGAGGGGAAGGGGGAGGAGGATAATGTTGAGGTAGAGACCAGGGGAGAGAAACCAAACTTTCCGTTCACGCCGAAAAATCACCTTGAGCTCATGACGGCCCTTCACATGGCGGATTTTGAACGCGGGGTCAAGGCGCACGGTTTCCGCGGATATTTTCTTACGGGAGACGGCGCCGAGCTTAGCTGGGCGCTCTGGAACTACGCGCGCGCCTTTTTCGGAAAGAAGGGATTCACGCCTTTCATCGCACCGGCAGTGCTCAAGAAAGAATACTTTTACGGTACCGGCCACCTTCCGAAAGAGGCGGACGACCTCTTCAAGACGCAGGACGACGACTACCTCTCCGGCACGGCGGAGGTCGCCATGATGGCCTACCACGCTGACGAGGTGCTTCGCGAGGAGGAATTGCCGAAACGCTACCTCGCGTTTTCGCCGTGTTATCGTCGCGAGGCGGGAAGTTACGGCAAGGATACAAAAGGCCTCATCCGCGTCCAGGAGTTTTTCAAACTGGAGCAGCTCATTCTCTCAAAAGCAGATCACGCTGATTCCGCCGCCCTTCACGAGGAGATAAACCGCAATTTTGAGGAGTTCCTGGAATCGCTTCGTTTGCCGTACCGCCGCCTCCTCATCTGTGGCGGCGATCTCTCGGCGAGCAAAGTGAAGCAGTACGACACCGAAGCGTGGTTTCCCTCGCAGAACGCGTACCGAGAGCTCTCCAGCGCTTCCTACTACCACGATTTTCAGACGCGGCGTTTCAACATACGGTACCAAGCGAAAGACGGGAAAAAACACTACGCCTACTCACTCAATTCCACCGCCGTTGCGACGCCGCGTATCATTGCCGCGCTTGTGGAGAACAATCAGCGCGCCGACGGGGGAATCACGGTGCCGGAGGCGCTTAGAAAGTATTTGGGGAAAGACGTCATCACGCCCGTTCGGTAGGCCGGGGAGTAGGGGGCTTCCTGCGCATTTCTTATTTTATATGCTTCGCCGGAGAATCACGCGCTCGCCGCGCTTGGCGCGGCTGCGGCGCAGAAGAGTACTCACGCGGATTTTCGGCGCGCTCGCGATCGCGGGAAGCGCGGCGCTCCTTTTGTATGCGCTCTCGCGACCGATGTTTTTCATACGCGAAATTACGGTCGGGGGCGCCTCGCGCGTGCCGGAAGAGGCGGTCTTAGCGCGTATCCGCGATGGACTGTCGGAGACCTTTTTTGGAGTGGTTCCGCGGACGCACGCCCTCTGGTATCCAAAGGCCGCGCTTGCGCAGCGTCTGCTCTTTGAGTTTCCGGTTCTTGCCGCGGTGGAACTCTCTCTTTCAAGCCCTCATTCTCTGCACGCGGAACTGCGCGAGCGCGCGCCCGAGGCGCTCTGGTGCATGACGGACTCGTGCTTTTTTATGGACGGGAGCGGATTTGCCTTCTCGCCCGCGCCTCCCGAGGCATATTCAAAGTATGACCGATTTTTTGCGCCACCCGAGGCATCTTCCACGCCGGCCGCGGCGCCTTTCGGACAACAGATTGAGGGGACGCGGATGGCGGCGATTCGGTCATTCCTTCGCGCGCTTGAGGGACTCTCGCTTGCGCCCTCCTCTGTTCGCC
>VMFH01000048.1 GCA_007375925.1 Parcubacteria group bacterium Gr01-1014_72
CAAAAACACTCCTCATCGCAAGTTCGTACTCGGGCAACACCGAGGAAACGATTGACGCGCTCAAAACCGCAATCAAGACGGGGCTGCCCGCCGCCGTCATCACTTCCGGCGGGACACTCGCGAAACTTGCCGAGGAACACTCCCTCCCCCACATCATTCTCCCGAACCCCGGAATCCAGCCGCGCATGGCGGTCGGCTTCGCGGTGAAAGCGCTCGCCCGACTGACCGGCACCCTAGAGACCGAGAAGGAACTCGCGGCTCTCTCGCACACGCTTGCGCCCGATACCCTTGAGGAAGCGGGGGCGGCACTTGCAAAGAAACTCCGCGGACACATCCCGCTCATCTGGAGCTCCGCGGGGAATGAGTCAATCGCCTACAACTGGAAGATCAAATTCAATGAGACCGGTAAATCACCCGCTTTCCACAATGTCTTCCCCGAACTCAACCACAACGAACTACAGGCGTTTGACGCATCCGAAACAACCCGTCCCCTCGTTGAAAAACTGGTGGTGCTCCTTCTCACAGACTCGGATGATGACTCCCGTATTGTGAAGCGCATGAATGTGCTTGAGACGCTCTTCACCGCGCGCGACATCGGCGTCATAAAAGTTCCCTTCGCGGGCAAGACGCGCGCGGAGCGCATCTTCTCCTCCCTCCTCCTCGCCGACTGGACAACGCTCGCGCTCGCCCGCGCCTACGGCCGCGATCCGGAAACAGTACCGTTTATTGAGGAATTCAAAAGGGCAGTCGTTAGTCAGTAGTCTTTAGTCTGTAGTAAAAAATACTGATTAGCAAAATTTGTTTTATTTCTATAGACTACAGACTAACAACTATAGACTACCCATTATGTACCTACTTTTTGACATCGGCGCGACGAAGATGCGGGTGGCCGTCTCCGTGGACGGAGAGACATTCGGCGAACCGGCGATTGAGGAAACGCCGCAAGATTTTGAAGAAGGCGTTCTGCGTATCACGGCGCTCGCGCTAGAACGCTCCGGCGGACAAAAAATTGCCGCCGCCTGCGGCGGCATCGCGGGACCGTTTGACCGCACCAAGTCGGTGCTCGTCAATGCGCCGCATCTCCCCAAGTGGAAGGGCAAGCCGCTTCGCGCGGCGCTTGAGGCGAAACTTGGCACGCCGGTAACGCTTGAGAACGACACGGCGCTCGTTGGACTCGGTGAAGCGACTGCCGGTGCGGGTAAGGGACAGCGCATTGTCGCCTACATCACGGTAAGCACCGGCGTCAACGGCGTTCGGACTGTCGGCGGAAACATTGATGAGAGCGCGCTCGGGTTTGAGATTGGACACCAGATTATTGATGCGGGAGGGGCCTTGGCAAATGCGTTCCATGGAGAGGGGCGGCTTGAGGACTTCGTCTCCGGCTCCTCGTTCCTGCGCCGATTCGGCAAACATCCGCGAGACATCACCGACGAGGCGATGTGGGAAGAAACGGCCCGTCTCCTCGCGATCGGCGTCCACAACACCATCCTCCACTGGTCGCCGGATATTGTTGTCATCGGCGGAAGCATGATGAAAACTCCCGGCATCTCTCTTGCCCGCGTGGACGAACACCTCAAGAAGATTCTCACCATTTTTCCGGAACGCCCGCCCCTCGTACCGGCATCGCTTGGCGACTTCGGCGGCCTCCATGGAGCGCTTGCCTTACTGCAAAAACAGCACCGTAGCGCGCGTCAGAAGGAAAGCATTTGAGTACGGACAGCCTCCTGTTATACTGTACACATCAAAGTATGAAGCGCGAATCACACAGAAAGAAAATTCTCATTGTTGAAGACGAAGAGGTTCTTGCGAGCCTCCTCTCAAAAAAGCTCACCGAGGCGGGCTACGCGGTTGAGATCGCGGCGGACGGCGAGACGGGATATGCAAAGGCGAAGTCGCAAAAACCCGACATTGTCCTCCTTGATATGCTCCTCCCGAAGATGAACGGGATGGAAATTCTGAAACGCCTCCGCGAAGACGGCATTCTCCCCTCGCTCCCCGTCCTTGTCATCTCAAACTCGGGACAACCGGTTGAGCTTGACGAGGTGCGGCGGCTCGGCGTGCGCGACTACCTCATTAAGCTCAACTTCAATCCAGAGGATGTTTTGGAGCGCGTCAACACGGTGTTCCGAACAAGCACGCCAGAGACGTCCGGGAGCGCTTCTCCTACATCTCATGCCGCTTCCAAGAAAAGCGCCGCTTCAGAGCATGAACGGCATGAACGCACGGTTCTCATCGTTGAAGACGATACGCTCCTCAGTAAACTTCTCTCCCGAAAACTCATAGAGCACGGGTTTAAGGCGCTCGTTGCTCCTCACGTGGTAACGGCGCGGGCGCTTCTGGAGAACAATCGCGTTGATTTCATACTCCTTGATATTATTCTGCCCGAGGTAAATGGTTTTGAGTTCCTCAAGGAACTCAAAACAAGCGAGAAATACAAAGCCATTCCGGTCTTCATCGTCTCAAACCTCGGCCAAGAAGATGAGATCAGGAAAGGGCATTCACTCGGAGCAATTGATTTTATAATAAAGGCGACCCTCTCCCCCGCTGACATAGCAAAAAAAGTGGAGCTGTACTTCGCGAGTAAGCGGTAGACAGCGGTAGACAAAAACACCTTTTCCTATGAGCAACAATCACTCGCTCTTCCAAAAACACAATCTTATATTCGTCCCGACGCTCCTCGCCGCACCCGAGTGGGAGTACCTTCGCATCTTCATGCTTGACCTCCTCCCCTACCTTGTCCTTGGGGGAACACTCATAGCCGGATTGATACTCCTCTACACCGGCGCCGTCCGCATGCATCGCTCATCGGTCGGCCGCATTATCGCGACCTACGGAGGCGTTCTCCTCCTTTCCGCCGGCGGCCTCGGTGTAACGCTCCTTCCGGCACTCTCCAGCGAAACGGCGCTCCTCACGCATGACGTGTTCCTCCTCGCGGGAGCAGCAATCGCGATTCGCGCGCTCTTTTTGTTGAAAAAAATAGGATGCTACGGCCGGTAGCATTACCGCTATGGTTCTATCAGAAAAAGACCGCCTGGTTCGCAAGGATGAACGCGCGCTTCCGTGCTACGAGGTATGCGTGAATGAGCTCGTTCGCCACCTCGTACACACCGTCGGGCTGTCTGGAACGCAAGCGGCAATACAGGGACTGACGCGGGAGAGTATATTCGCCGATCTCCCCATCCATGCTATCGGCTTTGATTTTCGCGGGCTCTGGGAAACAAATGCGGGAAAGGCGCTCATCGCAGGATCTGGGGCCGGAGCGCTACGCCCTCCTCTCTCGCGCCGCTCTCAACCAATCGGAAACGGAACTCTCCAAGCGCACTGAGGAACTTGAACGCCTCACCGAACGGCTCCTCGCACGCGAACGGGAGCTTGTAAAAGCAAATGAGGAGCTCAAAGAGCTTGACCGCATCAAGTCGGAGTTTGTCGCGGTGGCGGCGCACCAGCTTCGCACGCCCCTGACCGGCATCCGCTGGTCGTTTCAGGCGCTCCACGACCTCTCCATGGGACCCCTTGACCACGAGCAGAGGAAAGTCGTGGATGACGGCCTACGGGTGACACTGCGCGCCGTACAGCTTGTAACGAACCTCCTCAACGTCGCGCGTATTGAGGGGGGGCGCTTTGGCTTCTCGTTTCGCCACCAGCTTTTCGTTCCGATTCTTGACGCACTCATCCCCCGCGTGAAGGAGCAGGCGGAGAAGAAGGGTATCAGCGTGTCGTGGACGATGCCGCATACTCCGCCGGAATTCGTTTTTGACGCCGACAGTATTGCGCTCGTCCTGGACAATGTTTTTGATAATGCGGTGAAGTACACACCCCCAGGGGGAAAGGTGCATTTCACTATCGGCGAACAAGGCGATAGCGTGCTTATCGTCATCACCGACACGGGCATCGGCATCCCTCGCACCGAAGAGCAGAGCGTCTTTACTAAATTTTTCCGTGCCTCAAATGCCCTGCTCTTCCAAACATTCGGCACGGGACTCGGCCTCTACATGGCAAAAAACGTCATCCTTCGCCACAGCGGCAGTATCTCAATTGAGACAAAGGAGGGAAGCGGAACAAAAGTGACGATCAAGCTCCCGCGCGAGGGTCCGTCGCGAAGGGAAGGGGTATAGTTGGTGACGTAACGGCATCCTTTTGAAAACGCGTCCCGCTCCGCCAGTCGGCGGATAGCGGGACTATGCTCATCCCGCCGCAGGCGGGACTGCGCAATGTTTTCAAAAGGATGCCGTTACGTTGTTCTCTATATAAATTCCTTCTTCACTCTACCTCACCTGCCAAAGAGGAATTGAATGACTGCGGCGAAAAAGTCATTTGGCTGCCGCGGGGCGCGCGATGTCGGCGCCGGAGCGGGAGCGGGAGCGGGAGCGGGCTCTGAAGGCGGTGGGGCCGACTCTGTTGTTACCGTAGGAGGTGGGGACTGCGTTCCGCTTGGATAGGTGCTCCCTTCCGGCGGATGATAGTCATCTGTTGGCGGAGGAGATTGTGTTGGATACTGCCCGCTCGGATATATGCCACCTTCCGGTGGGTGGTACTCACCAGTTCCTGGGGGCGGCTGATTCGGATACTGTCCCTGTTGTTGCTGTTGCTGGTATTGCCCTTGGTACTGTTTCTGATACTGCTCTTGGTACTGCCGGTTATATTCTTGCTGATGCTCTGCATTGTACTGCTTCTGGTACTCCTCGCCTCCACCCTCCGGGCGAGGACCTTGTGGAGGAAACTCGCCGTGGAACTCTCCCTCCCCCCCTTGCCCCGGAGGCTGCATCATTCCCTGTTCGCCGCCTCTCTCACCTCCGAGCTTACCGCACGCTTCTTCGTGCGCAGGGTCGGAACAGTACGCGGTGCACTCCTCTTTGGTCCGACAGCCACCCGGACCCGCCGAGCGTGCCTCAATATTTTTGCGCATCGCACTCTCAATGCAGGCGCGAACTTTGTCGTCCATCTGACCGCGAAGGTCGCTTGGTGAACCGTCCGCCGAGACCTCTCCGCGCACCTGCTTCAAGCACTCAGCCATGAGCATTTGTGGCACGCCTCCCCTGCCTTGCCCTCCCCGCGGCGGCATCCGCCCCATCACTGCACCATCTGAACCTTCCTCGCCGCCTTGGAATCCTTCCTCGTGCGGAAACTCCCCTCCCATCATTCCTTCCATTCCTTCCCCCCCCTCAAATTCATGCCCACCCTGCTCCATAAAAAATGTCTCGAAGCAGGTTCTCATCTGTTCGCCGATACGCGGACTGGGTCGTTTGCTCCCCGACATAAGACCCTCCAGAGTATCAGCTCCGACCGTGGTCTTGAGACATTCCAAAACCGCCGGCGGGGCGTTCTGAACTCCCTCACGGAAACGTTCCATCCCCTCACGCATACGTTCGCGGTCCTCTTCTTTAATAAGCCCGTGCTCCTCGCCGAACTTAAAGCACTCATCCTGATGTTCTTCGCAGTAAGTCTCACACTGCTCTCTTCCGCGGCATCCGCCCGGTCCTTTGCCCCCGGTCTTTTTTATCATTTCCGCCTCTTCGGGAGGAAGGAGGTCATTCTCAATCGCAATCGCGATACACTGCTCAAGTATCTCGTCGCTCTGCGGGTCTTCGCATTGGTCAAAATCCTTGAATGATTTGAATGGCGTTTTGCCTTCCTCAATTATCCTGAAGACGCGCTCCGCTTTTTCTTTTGTCACGCCGGGGGGCAAGAGCCCTGCCTTCTCCGCGAACTCAAAGCAGGCCCGCGCCGTCTCAACGTCCTTCGGCTCCTCACACGTCGCTTTGCAGGAACGTTCATCCTTGCAAGCGGCGGGGAGCTTCGCCCCTCCATCAAGCGCCTTAATCACTTTCTCCGCCTCTGCGAGCTCACGTGCATCCATAAGTCCATGCTCCTTCGCGTACGCGACGCAGACGCGCATATTCTCCTGCTTGCCGCAGAACTCCTCGCAGGAGCCAAACGGATCCCCCTCATCCGTAGCGCAACCGCCAGGACCCCCGTCTTCCTCAATCTGACGGAGACGGTTGTCACCTTCGGGCTCCACTCCCCCACCAAGCCCGTACTTCCTTGCAAACGCCTGACAGGCATCCGCATTCGCCGAGTCATCGCAGTACGCCTTACATTCGGTCTTGTCGGCGCAGTTGCCGAGTTCAGGAATGGGAAACTCAATATCAAAGACCGAGAGCGCAAACGCAATTGAGGCGGCCGAAATAAAAAGTGCGGACAGAGTAGCGGCTCTGCCGATGATCGCTCTACTGAAAAGGGTTTTCATACGCATTTTTGAATGGGTTAGTTTTTTCAAGCGGATTCACTCCGGACGCTGCCGCGTCCGCAGGGTTTGCGCTCGGCACCTCGACCTCGGATACCGATGAGATATCTTCAACCGCAGAGGAAATATCCTCCGCCTGCTGTATCGGCGTTTCTGGTGCGGCGGGAGGTGTGCGCGTGAGCGCGTAGACAACAATCGCTACGACAACGACGCCGCCTACAATAAGGAGCATTTTGCTCTTTGAGGGATCTGCTGTGTTAGAGGGTTCCATAGGAGATATAGCTGGCTAGTAATACCCCTTATTGTACTCCTCATGGCAAGCTTATTTATCCACACCCCCGACGAAGGACGAATTCCTCGTGTACATGCGTGAGAACTTTGATTCGCTCCTTGCCGACGCGCTTCGGGAGTGGAAATGGAAGATTGAGAAGTATCCAGACCGTTTCATGTGGGAGACCGACCGCGGGTCGCCTGTTAAAGTTGCTGTGGGCGTAGCCGAGGGCGGATGGACATTTGACGAGGAGGTGGGACGCGTCATCGTGGAGTTCGCCCGCACCTTCATCGCCCGTCTCGCCCCGTCCGTCCAAGAAAACTTCGCCCACAAGAACGCCTCGCGGATTCTCAAAACAAAGTAGCGATACCGCGGGATGATACTGTAGCCAAAATAAACATTCCAACATTCTGCAGAATGTTGGAATGTTTCTGGGTGGTCAGAATTGGTGGACCCGAGCGGACTCGAACCGCTTACCTCCTCATTGCAAATGAGGCGTTCTACCAGATGAACTACGGGCCCGAGCACAAAATACACTGTACCGCATTTTTGTGTCATCGTAAAACACCCCGTTGTAAGCGGGACGGCCTTTTCCCCCTCCTTTCTACTCTCTACAACCTACCCACTACCAACTACTTACCTTCCAATGCAAGCGTCAGCACGTGGTCAAGGAATTCGGGGAGCGATGAGCCCACCGCCGCGACTGCCTTCGGGAGAAGCGACTCCGTCGTGAGTCCGGGGAGCGTGTTGGCTTCAAGAAAGTAAATGCCACGGCGGGGGTGGAGAATGAAGTCCGAGCGCGAGTAGTGCCGGAGCCCAAGCGCACGGTGCGCAACGGACGCGAGATGGGTCAGCTGCTCGCGTTCCTCCGGAGAAAAATTGCCGGGACAGATTTCAAGCGTCCGCCCGCCGTACTTCGCCTCGTAATCAAAAAATTGCTTGTCCTCCGGCGGCACAATCTCAATCGGCGGGAGAGCGTATCGCTCCTCCCCGCGAAACCCGTCCACGACAGCGCACGTCGCCTCCCTCCCCTTAATGTACTCCTCAACGAGCACTGTATCTGAAACCTCAAACGCGCGGGCGAGAGCGTCAGCGAAACCGAAGTAATCAAACGCGATTGAGACGCCGACCGAGGAGCCGAGCGCGAGCGGCTTCACGACGGAAGGTTGCGGGATGGAACGAAATAGCTCGTGCGCATCATATCCGCCGACACTTTTCTCAATTTTCTCAATCACGCGGTGGAGCGGTGTCTTAATCCCCTCGCGCGCGAGGAAGCTCTTCGCGAGCGCCTTGTTCATCGCAAGCCGTGAGGCGAGCACGCGCGAGCCGGTGTAAGGCACGGCGAACTGTTCAAGAACTTCTTGCACGCCGCCGTCTTCTCCCCACTCGCCGTGAAGCGCGTTGAAAACGACGTCCACATCACGGAGCGCCTTGTCGGGTTCCCGCCGGATTCCTCCGACGTGCCACACGCCTCCTCTGTCAATGAAAATATCCGTAGATCGGAAGA
>VMFH01000049.1 GCA_007375925.1 Parcubacteria group bacterium Gr01-1014_72
AATCGGCAAAGGGTGCGGAGTCGGGAGGAATTCAGGGGACTAATGAAGAAGAAAAAGCCGCCGCGCCGAGGAGTGCAAAGGTTTCCATTCAACGCTACAAAGGTCTTGGAGAGATGAATCCGGAAGAGCTCTGGGAGACGACCATGGACCCGGCGCGCCGAATTCTGAAACAGGTCCGGATAGAGGACGCCGAGGAGGCGGACAAGATTTTTGATATGCTTATGGGCACCGACGTACCCGCCCGCAAGTCGTTTATCCAGTCAAACGCCAAGATGGCGAATCTGGATGTGTAGTAGATAAACACCATGCCCCCTGAACGCGCATTTACTATTGAGAAAGCTTCTGCAGAGAAACATCCTTCGTACAAGGATTCACTTCTTCAAATTGTGAATGACATTGAGCGGCGGGTCCGTGTCATTAATCCCGACGCTGTTCTCCAACGCGAAACCCATATCAAGAAACTTATTGACGCGCGAAAGGAAGTCGCCGAGTATGAGGAAGTACGCAAGGATATTGCAGAATCGTTCGGCGTTTCTTTGGACGCTGACCATACCTACATACACGCACAGGGAGAGGCGGGGGCGATTGAACAGCGTGCTCTGCGCGCCTTCTTCATACTCATTGATACATTTCATGAGGAAAATTTTTATAGTGAAGGGCGCATTGACCACAACGCTCTTTTTAGAAATCTCATCCCTCTCCTCAAAAAAATTGACGAAAATATTGATTTTGAGACAATAGCGGAGGGAATGGATACCGATCCGCCACGCTTCCTCGTATTCAAGGGATTTTTAAGTACAAAAGCATTTCGTGAAGTGTCAGACGCGGCGCGAAAGGTGCTCGAGACCCCGATTTTTGACAGTGATGGGAGGAAAATTGATACGGCGGAAGAGTGGTTTGTTACCGGACATAATGTCCCAGAACCGAAAGAGATGATTCCGAAAAGTTGACGAAATTCTTATTTCGGTCTACTCTCCATTTTAGACAGTTAGTTATTGAACGGGGGGAAAGGATCTGTGTGAAAAGGAAGATGTTTGTGGGTCCAGACGTAGTAGCCATGGCCCCATTTCCGAAGTTGCTTAAAGGGAGAACTATTTCTCCTAAAGAGGCGCGAGAGGAGATTGCCCGATCGGGCGGGACCATTGAGTCACGATTCTTTGAGCGAGATGCGGACACACTCAGAATCTTAGGAGAGGTGTACGGTATATCCGTACCCCTTCAGACATCGCCTCACATTCTATTTCTGCGGAGAGGTGATCGGTTTATTGAGGTGAAAGTTAGAGAGGAAGACCTGTCATTTCAGCTTTTCACTTATAGTGATGGGAAATAGCTGACAAGGGTCTGCTGGATGCTTCCGGCAGGCCCTTTTTTACGTCATTGGAATTTTCTCTAAAAGACGTGTGAGTATTTGCAATATCCGGCAGAGACGCGCTATAGTGTAGCCTGGTCAGTATCTTTAAAATATTTGAGAAAGGAAAAATCTTATGCGTTCTGAATTTGCTCGCACACAGAGCAACGGAATACCGCGCGTCATTGGAAGCTGCTTTGGCTACGAGCTTGAGGAGCTCTATGCGAAGCTTCTTGGGGGAGAGGTGCGAGGCGGAGAAGGTGATGGAGGATACGATGTTGTGTTCAGGCACCCGCTCCACTCGTGGATGCCGGTTGGCGTGCAGGTAAAATTTTCTCTTCAGGAGCGACTCATGGCCTTTCTAGCGAGAGCGTTGCGCGCCTCTAATCAGCGTGGTCGTTGGTATATTTTTGTATGTGTCGGTGAGCCGCCGGAATCTCGGGAGATTCTACTCAGGTCATTTGACGAGTGCGGAGGATGGGTCGGTTTTGATGTGTCACGACGAAATGAAATTTTCACCGCAATCAAAATTACTCGAGAGCAATTTCCTGTACGCACACTTCCTCCACGATTCTATTCCGTTTCAGGATTAACGCGGCTTGAGAGCAGAGTGTAAATGTTGATTAAAAAGTCCCGCGTCGTAAGAGCGGGATTTTTTCTGCCGCCTACTTTTTTGCGTCTCTTTCTAGCGCGAGACGGTCAATGAGGTCTTTTTGCGCAAGCACCACTACCTCACCGCCCGTTCTCTGATTAAGAGAAACGGTCTGTGTCGTTTCCTCCTTCTCTCCGACCACAATCCAGTACGGCACTTTTTCAAGCTTTGCTGTGCGAACTTTTTTACCCAAGCTCTCATCAGAATCATCAAGTTCGCTTCGAATATCCGCCGCGCGAAGCGCCTCATGCACTTTTTTTGCATATGCAGAATGCTTTTCTGAGACGCTCAATACCTTCACTTGCACCGGCGCGAGCCAGAGCGGAAAGGCGCCGTCATAGTGCTCAATCAAAAACGCGATGATGCGCTCAATCGCGCCCACCGATGAGCGATGAATGACGACCGGCTCTTTCTCGGTGCCGTCTGAAGCGGTGTAGGTAAGGCGAAAGCGCTTCGGCATTACGAAGTCGTATTGGACGGTGAAGGCGGTGTTCTCCACGCCGCGCACATCCTTCATCTGAATGTCAATTTTCGGCCCGTAGAACGCCGCCTCGTTTTCGGCTTCAACGAATTTCTCGCCGTGCGCTTGAAGCGTTTCGCGGAGGAGGGTTTCGGCTTCATCCCATGCCGCATCATCTTTGAAATATTTTTTCTCGTCATTCCGATCGCCTAAGGACAGCCGATACCAAAAGTCCTCGCCTTTTTTGAGACCAAATACTCCAGCCATATACTCTATAAGTTCAAGGGCGCTCTTGATTTCCGCTGCTGCCTGCTCCTTGTCGGCACAGACGATGTGCGCGTCGGCGAGGCAGAACGTGCGGACGCGGACGAGTCCCGAGAGCACGCCGGAGAGCTCGTACCGGTAGAGTTTGGCAAGTTCCGCATAGCGTATGGGGAGTTCACGGTAGGAGCGAGGGCGCGAGAGATAGAGCTCAAAGTGGTGCGGGCAGGTCATCGGCCGGAGCATGAACTCCTCCCCGTCAATCGTGAGCGGCGCATACATGGAGTCTTTGAAGTACGGGTAGTGGCCGGATTTTTTGTAGAGGTCAAGTTTCGCAATATCGGGTGTGTAGACGTGTTTGTAGCCGCGGCGGATTTCCTCGTCCACGATAAAGCGCTCAAGTTCGCGGCGGATAGCTGCACCTCTCTCTGTCCAAAGAGGGAGGCCCTTGCCGACCGTGTCGGAAAAGGCGAAGAGGTCAAGCTCTCGGCCAATTTTGCGATGGTCGCGATCTTGGTATTTTTGCTCGCCGCTGTCCATGAAAGTTAGTATAAGGAAAAAGTATACGTATAGGGATGAGGTATAGGGAAGGGAAAGCACAACTGTAGCATTTCTTGAGGAAGCGTCCAAATATCCCACTCACGCCAGCGCCTTCACCTGCTCCGCGATGAGGGAGACCTCGCCGTTTCGGTGCGAGATGCGCCCCTTTATGGCAATGCACTGCTCGGGGACAAAGAGCGCCTTATGCTCATTAAAAACACGCGGGAAGACGACGACCTCAATGCCACCGGTGAAGTCGGCGAGTTTTGCGAAAATCATCGGTTCGCCACCTTTCGTTGTAATGGGGCGCGCCTCGGTGACGATACCGCCCACAACCGCCATCATCCCCTCTTTAAGCTCCTCGCGGACCCGTTTGATATTCATCTCTCGCCCCGCAAGGAGTTTTCGGAACTTATCCAACGGGTGCCCCGAGAGATAGAGACCGAGGAGCTCTTTCTCCCACGCCAATTTTTCGGAGGTGGAAGCGCTTGCCGCATCCGTGAGCGTAATATCCGTAACACTCTCCATGCCGGCGGCCGCAAAGAGCGACGCTCCCTGCGGCGCGCCCGCGGTTTCTTTGCCGTACAGAAGAATGCGGTCTATGTTTGCGAGCATCTGCCCTCTCTCGCCAAACTCATCCAGCGCGCCGCTCTTCACAAGCGCCTCCAGCGATTTCTTGTTGAGGTTTCGGTCTTTGATGCGCCGAAGGAAATCGGAGAGTGATGCGAAGCGCCCGGCGCGTTTTCGCTCCTCAATAATGCTGTGCGCCACTCCTTCGCCGAAGTTTTTTATCGTGGTTAATCCGAAACGAATGCCTGAGTAGTCTACAGTCTTTAGTCTATAGTCTATAGGGGAGGAGGGGGAAGCATCTGCTTTGATAACAGTAAAGCCCGTGAAGCTCTCATTCACCGACGGCGGGAGCACGGTAATGCCCATGCGCGTACATTCGGCAACGATTTCGCCGATTTGCTCCACATCTCCCGATTCTGCGGTTAAGACGGAGGCCATGTAGATTGCGGGAAAGTTGGCCTTCATGTAGGCGGTCTGGTATGCCACCTTGCCGTAGCTCGCGGCGTGCGCCTTGTTGAAGCCGTACGCGGCGAATGGCAGAATGAGACTCCATAATTTTTCCGCCTTCTCCTCCGAGAGGCCGTTTTTGACGAACCCCGCGACGAGCTGTTCGCGCTCGGCCTTCATAACCGCCGGAATCTTCTTGCCCATCGCTTTGCGGAGCGTGTCTGCTTGGAGCCATGAGTAGCCGGCAAGCTTAATCGCGATCAGCAGAACGTCGTCCTGGTAGGTGATGACCCCATACGACTCCTTGAGGATGTCCTCCATGCGCGGGTCAAGGTACTCAATAAGGCGTGGGTTGTGCTTCCGCCGTATGTACTCGGGGATTGATTCCATGGGCCCTGTGCGGCACAGCGCGACCATCGCGTTGATGTCGTGTATGTCGGTCGGGCGCAGCTCCTTCAAATAGCG
>VMFH01000050.1 GCA_007375925.1 Parcubacteria group bacterium Gr01-1014_72
TTAAGAAACTCCTCCGCCGAGGTCTCTGCCGTACCCGTCATGCCGGAGAGCTTCTCGTACATACGGAAGTAGTTTTGGAAGGTGATAGACGCAAAGGTGCGCGACTCCTTCTGGAGGGGCACCCCTTCCTTCGCCTCAACCGCCTGATGCAGACCCTCGCTCCAGCGCCGCCCCGGCATGAGACGACCCGTGAACTCGTCCACAATGACCACCTCACCCTCACGCACCACATACTCTTTGTCTTTATGAAAGAGCGCCCGTGCCCGCACCGCCGTCTCCAAGTGATGCACATACTTGATGCCGCCCTCGGTGTACATATTGCCGACACCGAGCACCTTCTCGGTCTTTTCAATGCCGGAATCCGTAAGCGTTACCGCACGGCGTTTCTCGTCCACCGTGTAGTCTTCCTCCGGCGTAAGGCGCGAGGCGATACCTGCAAAAGTACGGTAGAGCTCATCTGATTCCGTCGTCGGCGCAGAAATAATAAGCGGGGTGCGCGCCTCGTCAATCAAAATGGAATCAATCTCATCAACGATTGCGTATGAAAAATCTCTCTGACGGAGACGCGCCGGATCGTACTCCAAGTTATCGCGCAGGTAATCAAACCCGAACTCATTGTTCGTGCCGTAGGTAATGTCCGCCTCATACGCCTCGCGCCGCGAACACGGCTTCAAAAACTCATGCACCACATGGAATGACCCCGTCCTGTCCCTCGTTTCATCAAGTTTATCTTCTCCTTTTTCTGTCGCTTCATGTTCCGTGCTCCGTGCTCTGTGCTCCGTGTTCTGTGCTCTGTGCTCTGCGTCATACCGGAACGAGCTGTCGTGATTGATGACGCCAACGGTGAGTCCGAGCGCGTGGTACACCTGCCCCATCCAAACTCCATCGCGTCGAGAGAGGTAATCGTTGACGGTGACGATGTGCACGCCCTTCCCCGCGAGCGCATTCAGGTACGCCGGCAGTGTCGCCACAAGCGTTTTCCCCTCGCCGGTCCGCATCTCGGCAATCTTTCCTTCATGGAGCGCAATGCCTCCCATGAGCTGAACGTCAAAGTGTCGCTCGCCAAGCGTGCGACGCGCCGCCTCGCGGACAGCGGTG
The DNA here is from genome assembly GCA_007375925.1 of Parcubacteria group bacterium Gr01-1014_72. GTDB lineage: Bacteria > Patescibacteriota > Minisyncoccia > Phycocordibacterales > VMFH01 > VMFH01. The sequence continues at coordinate 1,099 of VMFH01000050.1, forward strand.
AACGCTTCAGGCAAAAGAGCGTCGAGCGATTCGCCGGAAGCGAGACGGTTCCGAAACTCCGCCGTCTTTGCTTGAAGTTCCTCCGCCGAGAGCGTACGCATCCCCTCCTCAAAAGCGGTTGTACGGGCAACGAGCGGCTCATACCCCTTCAAAATCCTACTGCTCTCACTCCCGAAAAAGCGTGAAAATATGGACATGGAAAGCACAATATAGCATAAAACGAAAGCCCCGTCCCGCTGCTCGGAGCGGGACGGGGCGGGACAATACGCCTTTCACTATCGGCGGCGGCGAGATGATTTCCGCCTCTTCGTCGCCTTGCGACGCTTCGCCGCCTTTCTTTTCTTTTTTGCCATTAGAGATGTGAGGTGCAAACCTTTGTAACCGAAACTGAAAAGGTTGCGCTAAAAACTAATCAATGGAGTGTACACTCTTTTCCCGTCGACCAATGCTCCTAAGATCTGAATCGTAGAGCGGAGAAAATGTGCATAGACTCACGCTCTATTATCGCGCACCATGAAGAGCCGCGCAATGCGCGCTCGCACAAAACTGTGGACAACTGGCGGAAGGTGGATCAAGAAAGTTTCTCCACCTCCCACTCAATCTCAATTCCAATTTTCTCCCGCACGCGTTCTGCAATCTCTTTCGCAAACGACTCTACCTCCGCCGCCGTCGCGCCGCCGAAATTGACGAGGACGAGCGGTTGCTTCTCATAGAGTCCCACAGCGCCCTTGCGAAACCCTTTGAGACCAAGTGCTTTGTCCAAAATCCATGCAAGCGAAAGCTTCACACCGCCCTCCGGAATCGGAAACGCGGGAAGAGTAGGGTGCGCCGCCGCAAGACGCTCATAAACCTCCCGCGTTACAATCGGATTTTTGAAAAACGAACCGGCTGTTCCGTACCCGTCAAGCGGCGGAAACTTCTCCCGACGGACGGCGAGCACCGCCCTGCGCACCTCTCCGAGCGAAAGCGAGGAAGGGGAACGGGTGCCGAAGCGGCGAGTGAGATCTTTGTAAGAAATATTCGGCGTCCCCGTCTTTGCGAGGAGAAACGTGACGGCAACGACGATGAGTCCCTTCCCCTCGGACGTCTTAAAAATGCTCGTCCGGTACCCGAAACGGCACTCGCTCCGCGTGAGCGTGCGAACCCGCATCTCTCCCGTGTCAAAAACGTCAACGGCATGAATCACGTCCTTCACCTCCGCTCCGTACGCGCCGATATTCTGAATAGGCGCCGCACCGACCGTACCCGGGATGCCGGAGAGATTCTCTACGCCGTAGAGGCCTCGCGTTACCGTCTCCTCAACAAACGCATCCCACCCCTCTCCCGAGGCAACCTTCACTAAAACGGTTTCGCCTCTGTCGCTCCATTCCATGCCACACAGATTCAGCTTGATGAGGAGTCCGTCAAACTCTCCAACAAGCATATTGCTTCCACCACCGAGTATGTGCAGTGGGACACCTTCAGCGCGCGCAAACTGGAGCGCCTCCGAAAGTTCGCTGACATTTCCGACAATGCAAAAATAGCGCGCCGTCCCGCACGCTCGAAGCGTCGTAAGCGCTTCCAGAGATTTGTGTTCCTCAATCTTCATCCGAGTAGAGGTTCCGCCCCCGATCGGCCGGCGGGTGCTAGCTCCAAAACTAGTGTCTAGATGTGAGTGCAGTCGCCGACCGACCCGAGGCACAACACAACACATCATACACCTGTCTCTCCCACAAATACAAACGCAAACCCCGCCTTGCGGCGGGACTTACGCAGACATTCGTTTTGGGGCACTAGCACCGTGCTAGCACTCACACCCTTCCATCGTACCACCGAGCACCTGTCCCTGTCAAGCAAGCTCGTGGGCAGGGCTGTGGATAACAGCTCTCATGGAACCTGAAACATGAAACTTGAAACACAGGAAAGAAACTCTTTGCAAGAATTTGATTCTTCCCGTATGTTCCATGCTTCAAGCTTCATGCTACATGTTCTTTAGATACTCATCGGCGCGAGGTTTGAGAGAGGCGTCTTTCTCCACCGCGCGCTTGATTTCCTGAATCGCCTTCGCTCGTTCTCCGTTCTGAAGGTAGGCGCCCGCGAGGTAGAAATGCAGCTCCGCTTCGCGCGGCGAGGTTTCCACAATCCGCTTCCACACCGCCGCAGAACGCCCATACGCCCCGACAGCAAAGTACGCCTTCGCCAGCCGCTGGTCGGGTATCACGGCAGTCTCAAACTCGGGAGTGAGAATCTCCTCCGCAAGCTTGAAATCTTTCGCATAGACGGCAAAGACCGCATACAGGACGCGCGCCTCGCGGTATGTCGGCAGAAGTTCAAAGGCCTGCTTGAAAGCGGCGAGTGCGCTCTGTGCGTCACCAGCATTGATATAGTTGGTACCGAGCTCAAAGAGGATTGATTGCTTCTGTGGCGAGAGTGCGTGCGCTTTCTCCACATAGGAAATTGCATCGCGGTACAGGCGGTACTGGGAGAGGAAGGAGCCCATGAAGAGATGGTGCCGCGCGTCATCGGGCGCCTGCGCAATCTGGTCAAGGAGCTCGGTGCGCGTGAGGTCAAAAAACTGCTGCTTCAGGTCAACGGAGAGATTTGAGGACGCCACCTGCGTGGAGACAAGCGCGAGCTGCTCCCGTATTTCACTTGAAGCGAAGGTCTTCCGGGTAAGCGCACTTTTGAAAAGTTCAAAATTTTTGGAAACCCCTCCCTCCTCCGGCGGGTGCGGGCGAAGCGCCAGAATGAGTTCATGCCCGGCGAGAATCGGGCGGACATTGAAGTAGTAGAGCGAGATGATGCAGAGGAAAATCGTTCCGCCGCCATAGAGGAACGGGAGTCCCGTAGCGGGCACGTTCTCTCCCACACGCTTCACCTTCGCTCCAGAAACCCCGACCCTCCCGTGGATATAAGCGAGGAGCGAAAAGAAAAGGATGTAGCTTATGAGATTGTCAAAAACGAAAACATTGTGGAGAAAATACGCGCCGAGGAACGCGGTAAAGATAATTTTTTCACCGATGGAAACGCCGCGTTCATCCTCACTCGCCCCGTTAGAAGCTCCGCTTCTAACGGGGCTCGTCTCTCTGGAGCGCCACACATAGTAGAGGAGCACGGCGAAGAGGGAGAGGTACGCAAGAAGTCCGAGCACTCCGGCAGAAATGAGCCAGTCCAGAAAGATGTTGTGCGTCCGGTCAAACCACTGCTCGCGGCTGTGCATCTTCGGGTCGTAGTACTTGTTGAACACATAGTTGAAGCTCTCCTGCCCCCAGCCCAGAACGGGACGCTCCTTGAAACCCTGCCACGCCATGTTCCAGACGTAGAAGCGGGCCCGCACGTCGTCATTATCAAGGGAGATGCTCGCGAACCTCCCGAAAATCTTATGTGCGCGAACCGCCGGAATGTCCCGCACCGTGAAAAACGTACCGATTGCTATGAGAAAAATAGCGACCGCGGCGCCACCGGCTATCCGCATCTTTTTATTAAGCCGCCCAAAGGACAAGAGAAGTACGCCGAGGAGGAGTACGCCTCCGACAAGCGCAAGCACCGCCCCGCGGGTGCCCGTGTAGAAAAAGATGTAGAACGAGAGGAGTCCGATACCGGCATAGAGAGCGGTCCGCAGACGCGGGTGGGTTATGCTCTCACCGCCCTTCTCTGCACACTCATAGATGCCGCGAGAGGGCGACGCCATCTCCACATCACCCGCGGCGCAGATGCTCCAAAAATAGAGGAGCCGATAGAGGTAGTACATCGAGAAGAGGCCGAACCCGATGCCAACCGAAAGGAGGATGTCTTTGAGGGGGTGGAGCCGCCGGCGGTACCAGAGAAATCCGAGAAGAAAAATGTTGAAGACGAGGTATCCCGCGAAATAAATGGCGTTGCCAAACGTCGCGTCAACGCGGACACCACCCTGATTGATGTTGAGCTCCTTCGCGAGTTGCAACAGCGCATAGAGGTCACTCGCGAGAAGCACGCCGATTGAGACGTGCCAGAAACGGCTCCAGATACGCTCGCCTTGAAGGAGTGAGCTCAACACGAGGAAATAGAAGAAGAGGTGAATGAACCCAATAAACCCTTCCATCCGCTCAAAGTTGGACCAAAAGCTCTTGTATGGACTCTCGCTCATGAGGTCCGCCACTCCGACGATCGCGAGGAACGCGCCGAGGCACCAGAGAATGTAGGACCTGCGGGGACGAACTGAGGGGTCGCGGAGGGCAAGTAGAACCCATAGGGCGAAAGCGATCTCCGTGAGAATGCGAAAGGCGAAATTTTTGCCGGAGATGAACGGAAAAAAGAGGCCGTCAGAGACGATGAGGGGTATGAAGGGTACGGCGAAGAGACAGGCAAAGATACCGTACCGGAGGATTCTGTCCAAAGTCATGGGGGCACTATAGCACGGGGAGATGGAACATGGAACACAGAGCATGGAACATTCAGAAAAACTCGCGGAATTCATGTTCTGTGTTCTGTGCTCCATGCTCTGTGTTCTGTGTTCCATGATGTGGCGTTGACACCTGACGACCTGCCCGTTACGATTGTTTCGTCATGAAGGCAATCATTATGGCCGGCGGCGACGGCACACGGCTTCGCCCGCTCACGCACGCGGTCAACAAGCACCTCCTGCCGGTGTACGATCGGCCGGTCATCTACTACGCGGTTGAGAAGGTCGTAGAGGCGGGTATTGACCGCATCATGCTCGTCACCTCGCCGGAGTACGTCGGCTCGTTCGTCCGTCTGCTTGGTTCGGGCAAAGACTTCATCTCCAAACGCACCGGTTCCCAGATTCAGATCGTGTACGGGATACAGAACACCGCCTCGGGCATCGCGTACGGTCTCCACATCGCGGCGGACTACATTGGGAAAGAATCGTGCCTCCTCTACCTCGGTGACAATATTTTTGAAGATTCCCTCGCGCCGTACGTAACATCCTTCAAAACCGGCGCGACGGTATTTCTCAAAAAGGTTCCCGACCCCGAACGCTTCGGCGTGGCGACACTTAATAAGAACGGCAGGGTCGTCGCGATAGAGGAAAAACCGGAGCATCCGAAATCCGATCTCGCCGTTCTCGGCGCGTACCTCTACGACAACACGGTCTTCGACACCGTCCGCGACCAACCACTCTCGGATCGCGGTGAGCTTGAAATCTCGTACGTCAACAGCAAATTCATTGAGCAAGGCACTCTCACCGCGCACACCCTCACGAAACGCTGGTTTGATATCGGCACGCCGGACGCGCTTCTTGAGGCCGCCAACTACATGAAGGAGAGAAAACATCATGCGAAGTGAGCGAGAAGAAAAGCGGGTTCTGCTCGTTACGGGCGGCGCAGGATTTGTTGGTTCTTTCCTGGTTGATGAGCTGGTAAAAAGAGGATACCAGGTTAGAATTTTTGATAATTTAGAGGAGCAAGTTCATCAGGGAAAAAAACCTAAATATTTAAACAAACATGCTCAGTTTATAAAAGGAG
>VMFH01000051.1 GCA_007375925.1 Parcubacteria group bacterium Gr01-1014_72
TTCATTCGCGCGAATGAACGAATGAGTAACACACTATATTCTTCACTCATTTCATCCAACACACTCTCCAACATACTCGCTGTGCACCAATCTCTACAGTAGAGAAATGATATGTTGCACGACGGGTGTTTGTCCAGGCGCAATTGAATAGAACATTTGGGAACTTCGTTGTTCGCGTGACACAATCTCGACTGATGAGAGCACCGTGAGGTGCTTTGATGTCGCCTTGAGTGAAAGACGGATCTCTCCGGCGATATGGCCCACTGACGCCTCCTTCTCTCTCTTGAGGAAAGCAAGAATCGCGAGGCGCCGCCGATTAGATACCGCCTTAAGCGTCCGCTCAAACCTCTGATACTGTTCAGCTCTTTTTGAGTTCATCGCTCGTTTGCCATTCGCTCATTCGCTCATTCGCGCGAATGGGTAAATGTACGCACCGTGCATTAACTCATGTGTAAAATATGTCAGCGATTTTTTGTTGACCAGTCAAAACCGATTGATGGGTCGTCAAATGGGATGCGCTCTTCGTCTGGATTTTTTGGATCGTAGGGTTCCGTCGCGTGGTAGATGATACCCATCGGCGAGGAACTAAGCACCTTGTACCCGTGCGCGACGCCGGGCGGAATCGCGATCACCATCATATTTTTCTCGCCGGTCACAATCACCTGCGCCTCCTTGTACGTTTTTGATTCTTTGCGCAGGTCATAGAGCGCCACTTGCGCCATCCCCTTCACGACACACCAAATATCCCACTGCCGCTTGTGCCAGTGGAACGCCTTGATGACGCCCGGGTACGTTTCGGAGTAGCTCGTCTGCTTCACGGGTTTATATGTATCTTCGCCCTCCTTCGCCACTTCGGCAAAAAAGCCGCGGTCATCGTGATGCTGTATAACTTTCTTTACAAAAACACCGTCTATCATATGTATATATGTATAAGTATATACCGCTACTCTTTTTTCCGATACAGGAGGAGTGTCCCCCCGTCGTTCCCCTTCGTGTACTTGCGCGGATACACATTAAGCTCCTCCCCGACGAGCTCGTAACGGTTCTCAATCACCGTTTGAATCTCCATGAGCCGCGCCTCGGTGTCCTCACTCCCCTCTCCCCAAAACGGGCTTCGGAGGAACGAGAGCGGGGAGCGTTCCTTGTGTACGACAAGAAAATCCGCTTCCTCCTCCACCCACGACCGGAGCATCGCAAGATTGTAGAAACCGATGCGCTTCACCTTCGCCGTGTCGGCATCGCCAAGGAAGTGGAAGTCGCGGTTGATAAGCGGAGGCGTAGTACGCCGGTCGGCGAGGTACACATGGAAAATTGAGTTATCAAAGGAGAGCACGAGGTCGTCTGGCTTGGTGCGCTCGCGGAGAAACGCCGCCCCGCGCGTAACGCGCTCAAGGTCGGTCTCCTCCCGCGGACTGGAGACGACATCAGTGCGGAAAAGGTTGGTGGCAGCGACGAGTATGAGGAGCCCGACAAGGAAGTACCGTGGCCATTTCTCCTCTGAAAGAAATCTTCCCGCGAGTACAACAGACAGAAAAACAACAAGGTGCATGAAGTAATTGCCGTAGTACACGTTCCCGACGATGAAGGGGTGGAAGAAGTGTGTTACGAGAAGTACGCCAGCGAGCGAGATGGCGAGCGAGAATGTGCTCTCCCGCACAAAAAACTCACGCATTTTCTCTCGTTCCTTCGCGACGAGGGCGGCGAGGAGCGCCCCAAGCGCAAGGAGGTACGGTCCGTACTCGCGCAAAAACGCGGTGAGCACTTCAAGAAACCGCGGAATGTTGAGAGAGCCCGATTTGAGTGAGGGCGGGAGCTCCGACAGCGGACCACTTAGGGTGAAGGGGCTTAGAATGTGCGCGAGCGCGAGGGACGGATTGTACGCAACAACGGGGATGTATCCCGCAACGACTATGAGCGCCGTTAAGACAAAGTAGCGAACATACTCCCGAAGCGGAACTTGAACAAGAAAGAGGAAGATCAGGTACGCGAGAAGGACGACGACCATGTTCGTGCGCGAGAGTATGAGGAGCGCGGAGAGGAGCGCGGCGAGCGCGGTCTTCCCTCCCCGCGAAATGCTCGTCGTTTCAAGAACAACAAGCGCGAACGTGATGAGCGCGGTCAGGGAGTACATCGTCGCCGTGACGAAATTCCCGCTCAAGAGAAGATTCGCCAAGATGAGCGACACGCCAAGAAGCGCATACCATTTACCGGCAAGGCGACGAACAAAAATAAAGAGGAGCGCCATCAGGCATGTGAACAGAGCGCCCGCAAAGACGCGCATGGCGAGGATGGAGGGACCGAACAAAATTTCAACAGGCGCATACGTCGCGAGGTAGAGCGGGGGGTACTCAAAGAGGCCGTCCACAAAAGGGGTCAATTCGCCTCGAAGCACAAGGTAGCTCTTGAAGGGAGCGAAAACCTCGTCAACCCACGTCTCACGATAGAGTGTAAGGACGCTTATCTCCGCGACAAAAAGTGCAAGCAAAAGAACCGCAGCGAGGGAGAAAAGCGCACGCTCATGCCTCCGTATGAAAGAGATGACACCGTTAAACACCATACGACGCCTATGCTACCCGAGAACCGCCGAAGCGCAAGTAAATTGAGCTTCTACAATCCATGCTTCCGGAGTATATAGTACACCGACCACGAAAAGAGCTCCGTCTTCGGCATGAGGCGTTTAAGAAAGCGCAACCGCCGCAAAAACTCAAATAGCACCTCCCCACCCGAGAATCCCCGCAGAATAATCTCAAAGTCACGCGAAAAAATCGCCTTAAAAACAAGTTTCGTGAGAATTGCAATGTGGCTGTTTGAGGGTTTGAAGCGATACATGTCTCCCGTTCGCAAGAAGTAGAGTCGATTCCGGAGGTTGAAGATGTTTGGCATGGAGAGGAAGAGGAAGCCGCCCGGGCGAAGTACCCGTGCCGCCTCGCGCGCAAACTGCGAAGGGTTCTCCATATGCTCAAGCACGTTCCACGCCGTCACCGCGTCAAACGCTCCGTCGGGAAAGGGCCATTGCCCGTTCGCATCAAACGAAGCAAACGCTCTCGCACGAGCGCGCGCTTCGGCACCAAGAAAATCTGACGTATCACTCGCGGTGATGGAAATACGCGCGGGAAGTCCCGTGAAAAACTCCCCCCTCCCACTCCCAACATCAAGAAGCTTCGCATCACCCTCCGGAAAGAAGCGAAGAAAAATACGGCGCGCCTCTCCCGAAGTCACAACCGCGCTCCCTTCCTTCTCGGTCCAATTTTCCGATGTGTACTTCATGGCTGTGATTGTTTTTGAAATGGGATGGAGGAGACGAGAGCTCCTACGAGACGCGTCGCCGCGCGACCATCAAGCGGTCCCGCGAGCTCGCGGCGCAAACGCTCGCGCGCGGGAGCGAGCTCCTGCGGCTTCTGAAGCGTCGTCTGTAAGAGCTCCTTGAGCTCCCCAAAATTCCTTGCAACCGGCATCGCCCCTGTCGCTCGCACATGCTTGAAGTGTTCAAAGAGCGCGAAGCGTCTGATGGAGCGTTTGAATGGACGCCTTGCATAGCCGTCAAAGTCAATCGCAAGAATTGGACGGTCAAGCACAGCGGCCTCAAGCGCCATGGTGGAGAAGATAGAGAGCACAGCATCTGATTCGCGGAGGATATTCATAAAATACACACCCTCCCCATAGTTGTCCCAAAAATCATGACGGTAGAAACGCACGCGTGGGTGCGCCTCAAAGCGGTTGTACTTCTCTTCATCAAACTCCCGATCTTTCGTGCGCCCACCGAGGTACGGCCGAACCAAAAGGTACGTCTTCTCTCCAAGCTCGTCCTTGGCAATCCACGTTACAATTGCCTCAATAATGTCGGGCTCGTCCGGACAGTACGAACTTCCCGATACGTAGAGGACAAATTTCGCGTCAGGAGGAAATCCAATACGCGCAAGTACATCCGCGCGAGGACCCGCGCGGCTCCGGTCGGTCAGAAAGTCAAAATATGGGTAGCCGGTGAGCAGAAGTTCCCCGGGAGCATATGCTTGATACCGAATAGCCGCTGTCGTAAGTTCCTCGCTCTGCACGCAAAGTTTGTCAACATGCATAGCGAGAAAATATTTATCCATGTGATCCCAGTTCGCGACCATGCCGACTGTCGGCACACCCTGCCGCTTCGCCTCCGCGACGAGGTGCTGATCAAACCATCCGTAGAGGTGCGCCGAGAAGACGGCGAGCGGACGGTATCGCCGGAAGAGCTCTTGAAAGGGACGTTCGGGATAGAGACGAATGAAAATAGCGGGCACAAGTCTGCGGCGAAGCACGCGCGACCACCCGAAGCAACGCGCCACTCCCCACTTCAAGGGTGCGAGAAAACCCCTCCCTCCTGCCGGCGGCTCATCGGGGCGGGTACCCATCGTGGCGAGGAGCCGCGTCGTGCTCGTGTAGATAAGGTACGAGTAGAAAAAATAGAAGAGCTTGCCGAAGATGCGTTTCGGGTACGGAACTTTGACCGTCTCAAAGTCATACACCTCGCCCTCGCCTTCTCCGAGCCGCCCGCGATACTTTTTGCCGTCGTGGGGCGTTACGAGAAGAATTATCTTGAAGCCCCTCTCCCGCGCCTCGCGCTTAAGCTGTTCAAAAAATCCCCCGGGGAAGAAAAAGAGGTTCCGGTACACCGCCCGATTGGAGAGCCGAGTTCCAGTAATCGTAGTGTTTGTAACCGTCAAAGGCAACCGCGATGAGCGGCTTGTCAAAAATCGCGGCCTCAATGAAGAATGTGGAGTACATGGTGATGACGAGGTCCGCGTGAGCAAGACTATTCGTGAGAAGAGAGAGTGCCTCATCGTCCATCTCCCACTCCCCGCGCGAGGTGCCGATTGCCGAGGTGCACGGCTCGCCGCGAAAACCGTACCGCCTACGCAATTTCTCAAGCTTTTCGGAGGAAAAATCAAACCGCGGGTACGGCCGCAGGAGCACCTCGACCGATTCTTGTATCTCACCATTCGCAAGGGCTTCGTGTAGAATATCAATGATATCCAAATCTATTGCAAGCCCCGCCTTCCCCGAAAACGCGTAGAGGATGAGCTTCTTCCTTGGATCGGCCTCTATTTTCTTGAAAAACTCTTCACGTGGGACAATACCCTCTTTCTTGAAGTACCGATCATACTGGGTAATACCCGTCACAGTAATCTTCTCTTCTGGATAATCACCGAAACGAACGGCCTGCTCTTTTATTTTTCCCGTCTGCACGAGGAGGCGGTCGGGGTGGAGCCGCAGGAATGTTTTGCTGTAAAACGTATCCCAGCTGAAGACCATTCCCACGGTCGCGATGTCCCGCCGCTTTGCTTCGCGCAAAAGCACATAATCCTCGGCAAACACCATAGTCGGCGTAAAAACCGCGTCCGGGCGGTAGCGTAGAAAAATATCGCGGAAGTGCTCGCTCGGGTAGCGGCGATACGCGGCGCGGAGGAGGAACCGCCACGGCTGCCCTGCGTACCCGATGATGCGAAAGAGGCGCTTCGTGAGGAAGAGCGGGAGACGCGCGAGGGTACGGAGGATTGAGTGCGCCTCCCCTTCCCGAAAGAGGAACGTCACCTGATCCATGTGGGCGCGACGAGTTACGATACTTGAGAGTTCAATTATCTGAAACAACCACTCGGAAAAGAATCCGCGAACGGAAGGCAGGGCGTCCACGAGAACACGTTCGCCCCCGAATATCTTTTGATAGTAGGGCACCTTGCTCGGATGCGTGAGGAGCACAAGGCGAACCCCTTTGTCCTCACGGAGCATGCGAAACGCATCCGTGCGCAGGAAGTTGCGCGCAAAAAAGTTGCTGGATACGGGGATGAGGAGTGTGCGTATCGTACTCATGCTGGTTTTGTGTAGCTTCGCACCGCAGACAAAACTGCCGCCACAAGACGCATCGCCGACGCGCCGTCCGCGTGCGAGAACCACCGGCGGCGAAGCTCCGCGCGCCCCGCGCGGTCCTCGTGGGGATTCGCGAGGTACCGCTCCACGCGGAGAAGCATCTCCTCAGGACTTCTCGCGTACGCGATGCCGCCCGTCTGAAGCGCCTTCGCAATGTGGTCATCTTGGTAGCGCCACACCGTCTCAAAATAGTGCCGCTGTGTCGGATAAAAGTTGACGGCGACGACAGGGCGGTCGGCCAGTGCCGCATCCATGAGAATAGAGGTCGGGCCGGTCACAACGACGTCGGCGTGATAAAGCTCGTTAATAAGGTTCTGGTCATCCTCCGGACGAATCTCCCGATCACCTACTTCGTCCGACTTGAAGACAGCGCCAGGGGTGTCATAGGCAAAGTGCGGGGGCTTCGTGAAGCTCCCGAGCCTCACTTTTTTCTCCGGCGGAAAACGCACGATGACCGAGAGCGGGAGTTTTGCAAGAAGGCGTATGATGTGCTCATCCATATCATTCGTCCGAATGAGCGCGTCCGAGACGGGAGCATAAAGGAGAAATTTCTTGCCCGGCGAAAGTCCAAATGACAGCAGGAGATTCTCGCGCGATATGGACGGTCCGACGATGTACCGGTCGTAGTGGGGGTTTCCCGTAACGGCAATTCGCTCGGGTGGGAACCCGTGGAGCGTTATCGCTTCTTGCTTGAGTTCTTCTGACCCTACGACGAGTGTGTCGGGGAACACCCGAAGGAACCGGAGTGACAGATTGTCCCACGAACGCGCCATTCCGACTGTCGGTATGCGAGCGCGCCGTGCATCCTGAAGGAGTGAGACATCATTTTCATTCTGAAGGTCTGTTGAAAAAACAACTGACACCGCGTGTTTCCGAAGAAGCGGGGCAAAAATACGCTTCGGCGAAAAAAATAAGTCCGCCGTGCGAACAACTTTCCGAACAAAGAGTGATCTTCCAAAAAATCCGAGCGTCATTACAAAACAAAACCGAATGTACGATCCTGTAAGATATCGTTCGTAGCGTTTGCGCGCTCGCGCAGACTCGGTATCAAAAAGATACACCGCGAGGCGCTTAAAAAATCTTCCCGAAAAAAAACGCGTGGATTGGTACGTCGGCACTCCCTCCACCACAACACGCTCTCCACCGAACTGCTCCTTAAAGTACGCGACTTTGTACGGGGGCACGGCGATGACGACACATACGCTCTCGTCCTTAAGGAGCGCGGTCAAAACCCCCGCCGCCAAGACATTCCGCGAGATGTGAGGGTGAAAACTTGATATAAAAATTACTTTTTTATGCGCCATGTAAGGTGCCTCCGCGAGGCGTGCACAGAATGTTCGTCCAGCCACGGCCTCCCGGCCGGTTCCGCGAGATGCCGAGAAGTCCCTCAACTGTCGCCGCCTGAAGCTTTCCCTTGCCCTCATGTACAACGAAAAATTCATACCCGAAGTTAGCGAGCTCGGAAAGAAACTCTCGCGGTTCCGTACCAAGGTTTTTCAGGCCGTAAGGCCAAAACTCCATGAGGATAACGGGGCGGCGCTCGCGAAGTGTCTCCCGCGCACCGGCGAGCACGAGCCCCTCCGCGCCCTGCACGTCAAGTTTCAGAAAATCAAGCGGCGCGCCGGCAAGCTCCGCGTCAAGCGACTTCACGGAAACGGCGACCTCCCCTTCTCTGTCGCTCGGTGTAATATTTTCCGAAGCGAGCGACATGTTGCCAAAATTTCTCCGGTCAAGATAGAGTTTTTGCTCGCCCGATTCTCTGCCAAGCGCGAACGGCCGTATGGAAACATTGCCGCATTGATTGTGCGAAACATTCTGGCGCAAGAGTTCCAGATTCCGCGGCTCCGGCTCAAAAGCAAACACGCGCCCCGTTGGTCCGACAAGCTTTGAAAAGAGGAGTGTGAAAAAGCCGATGTGCGCGCCGATGTCCGCAACCGTCATTCCCGGACGAACAAATTTTGAAAACTGCTCCGAGAGGAGCCCGCTGAACTCTCCCGAAAGGAGGAGGTCCATTCCCTCCCCCTCATCGGCCGCATTGAATGAGAGCAACATGTCGCCGTGGACGCGCGCCGTTGCAATCCCCTTCGGACGAAACTTTCGGTACAGAAAACGGTGAAAACGGCGAACGCCGGGAATTGCCCCCAAATTCATACCTCGCAGGCGCCTTGTCGCCCCTACAAAAAAAGAAAAAGCCGTTGACATAGCGGTGTGGGACCATCGTAGCCCATTTTAGACCGTAATTCAACGTAAACGGCGACCCCCCTTACTTTGGAGGCTCGGCCTCCAAGTCACACGTCAATCCAGCTTCTAGCGGGATTGACGTGTCATATTGGCTCTGCTGGACCGTATTATAGTAATCTGTTTATTGGTTCCGCCCTGTAAAAAGAGTAGTCATCGCATCAGCATACCGCCCCCAGGAAAGTTTATGTTCTACGAATGAGCGACCCGAGCGAGAGAGTTTCTCCGAAAGGCCTTGTTCTGTGAGAAGGCGCTCGCAGGCGCGGGCGATTGCGGCACCGTCCTTTGGCGGCACGAGGAGTGCCGTCTCGCCGTCACGAAGCACCTCGGAGGCGCCAGCTGTTTTTGAGACAATCACCGGCAAACCCGACGCAATCGCCTCAAACACCGCGAGTCCCCAGCTCTGGAGATGGCTTGCAAACACAAAAGCGTCCGCCTCTTTATACGCCCGCCGAAGCTCATCGTCCGAAAGGACACCGCGCAGGTGCACGACACTTGTAAGTCCTCGCGAAGCAACGAGTGAGCGAATTTCGCGCGCATAAGATAGATCAGTGGTATCGTTTCCGACTATATCAAGTGTCGCATCAACCCCTTTTGCACGGAGAAGTGTTATAGCCGCCAGAATATCTTCAAACCGCCGATGCCGAAAAAAAATTCCTACAGTGAGAAGTTTTAGGCGACTTTGTGTCGGCATGAGGCGTACTTGAAATTGAAACGCGTTCGCATCAATGCCGCTGCGCACCACCGTCGCGCGCATACCGTAATACCGCGCCACCCATTCCTTATCCCGTTCATCCAGAACAGCAATCGCGTCCTGAAATCGAATGTACCGGTGGAGGTCAACAAAATCAAAAAATCGGTAGGCCAAACGCCTTA
>VMFH01000052.1 GCA_007375925.1 Parcubacteria group bacterium Gr01-1014_72
ATCATACCTCCGGTACTATCCGTGGGGCGAGCCGATTGTTGCCGCGGCGGGGCCGCTCTCCAATCTTTTTCTTGCCGTCGTGTTCGGACTCATCATCCGCTTCTCCGAACTGTTCACGTTTCTTCCCGAGTCATTTTTTGGCATCGCAGGCGTGGTGGTGATTATTAACATCGTGCTCGCTATTTTCAACCTCATGCCGATTCCGCCCCTGGATGGTTCCAAGATTGTGTTCGCACTCCTGCCGTACCGCTTCCGCGGACTCTATGCACGTCTCCAGTCCGGCGGCATCTTCCTTGCGCTCCTCGTCGCGCTTCTCCTTTGGGAATTCTTCTCTCCCCTCGTGCCGTTCCTGTTTTCAATCATTACCGGCATTCGGTAGTCCTCGTTACCAAGGTTTAACCTTGGTAAGTTAGGACGAATGACATGGATACAAGAGGGTATGCTTGCATTGCGCGGGGGTTTTTAGTATAGTGCTATTCTGCACGCACACAAGATAGAGCGTGCTTTTCTTTCCACTTATTCTTAATTTAGCTTCCTACAAGCTACTCCGCCAGCTGGCGGACAAGTTCTTTCCTCTACAGACTATAAACTAATGGCTAAAGACTGCTCCCTATGCCCACCATCAACCAACTCATGCGCAGGAAGCGCACGCGGACAAAGCGGAAGACCAAAACGCTTGCTTTGACGCGCACTTTTAATGTGCTTAAAAATAAACCGATCTTTTTCCCATCGCCATTCAAGCGCGGCGTGTGCACGAAGGTGACGACGAAGACGCCCCGCAAACCGAACTCCGCGATCCGCAAGATTGCGCGCGTGCGGCTCACGAATGGGATGGAGATCACTGCCTACATTCCGGGTATCGGACATAATTTGCAGGAGCACTCGGTCGTCCTCGTGCGCGGCGGGCGCGTGAAGGACGTGGGACTTCGCTACACGATTGTCCGCGGCAAGTTGGACGCAGGCGGAGTGGAGAGTCGCAAGCAGGCGCGTAGCCAGTACGGCGCGAAGCGTCCGAAGGCATAACACGACACCAATTACGAGTTTCTGCCAGCTGGCGGAACGAATAAAACGAATATGAAAGTCCCATTCGTATCATTCGCATAATTCGTATATTCGTATCTACTATACCTTAAATTCTTATTTAAGAACATGAGGAGAAAAGCAAAAGTAAAACACACAACAGGGCCGGATCCGGTGTACAACTCGGTGAAGGTCGCCAAGCTCATGAATTATGTCATGAAGAAGGGCGAGAAGGCGATTGCGCGGGAGGTTGTGTACCGCGCGTTTGACCTTGTGAAGGAACAGGCGAAGACGGAGAACCCCCTTGAGGTGTACGAGCTCGCGCTCAAGAACACCGGCCCCCTTATGGAGGTGCGGAGTCGCCGCGTCGGCGGGGCCAACTACCAGGTGCCCGTGGAGGTGCGGGCAGAACGGCGGCTCGCGCTGTCGCTTCGCTGGATTCTTGCCGCGGTGCGTGCGAAGAAGGGGCAACCGATGATAAAGAAACTTGCCAGCGAGCTTGTTTCTGCATCAAAAAACGAGGGTGAGGCGGTGAAGAAGCGCGAGAATGTGCACAAGATGGCGGAAGCGAACAAAGCATTCGCGCATTTCGCCTGGTAGTCAAAGCGCAGACAGTCGCAGACTTGACGCAGACTTACGCGCAATTTGCTAGATTCGGCATCTCTCGAGTGAGGGGGTGATGATTTTTATAGTCGTTGCCACTCCTTAAAAATCAATCATGAACAGAGACTACCCCCTAGAAAAAGTCCGTAATTTTGGGATTATTGCCCACATTGACGCCGGCAAGACGACGATCAGCGAGCGTATTCTTTTTTATACCGGAGAGACGCACAAGATCGGCGAGGTGCACGAGGGGGAGACGGTAACGGACTGGATGGAACAAGAGCGCGAGCGCGGCATCACCATCACCGCCGCAGCCATCACCTGCTTCTGGAATCCGACCTACATGGGTACGGACACAAGCAAGAAGCACCGTTTCAATATCATTGACACTCCCGGGCACATTGATTTTACGGTAGAGGTGAAAAGGTCACTGCGTGTTCTGGACGGCGCGGTTGTCGTCTTTGACGGGGTCGCGGGCGTTGAGCCGCAATCGGAAACCAACTGGCGCTATGCCGACGATGGAGCGGTGCCCCGCGTCTGTTTTATCAACAAGCTGGATCGTATGGGCGCCTCATTTGAAAAATCCTTCGCGTCCATTCTGGAGCGTCTCAACAAACACGCCATCCGGATGCAGATCCCCATCGGGCTTGAAGAAAAATTTGAAGGAGTCATAGATCTCCTCAAGATGAAGGCGTACTACTTTGAGGGTGAGAAGGGGACTGTTGTGCGCGAAGCGGATATTCCGACAGAATATTTGGCGGAGGCGAAGAAGTATCGCGCCGAAACGGTGGAAAAAATCGTGGAGCACGATGACGCGCTTATGCACGAGTATCTGGAGGGGAAAGAAATTCCGCTTGAGACGCTGAAAGCAACACTCCGTAAGGCGGTCATAGGGAATAAGATTTTCCCCGTCTTCACCGGTTCCGCGCTCAAGAACAAGGGTGTACAGCTTGTGCTGGATGCTGTCATAGATTACCTCCCCTCGCCGATGGATATTCCTCCTATAAAAGGCATTGACCCGAAAATCGGTGGGGAGGTAGTGCGGCACGCATCTGATACGGAGCCCTTTGCCGCGCTCGCCTTCAAGCTCCAGAGCGACCCCTTCGTCGGCCAGCTCACCTTCTTCCGCGTGTACTCCGGCACCGCCGAGGCGGGCTCCTATGTGTACAATTCAACGACGGGCAACAAAGAACGTCTCTCGCGCATTGTGCGTCTCCAGGCGGACAAGCGTGAGGAAGTGAAAAAAGTGTTTGCGGGTGAAATTGCCGCCGCAGTCGGACTCAAAGATGCGAAGACTTCGCACACGCTTTGCGACGAGGAGCACCCAATTGTCCTTGATCCAATCAAGTTCGCCGACCCCGTCATCTCCATGCGCATTGAACCCAAGACCAAGGCCGACCAGGAGAAAATGGGATACGCGCTGAAGCGCCTCGCCGATGAGGACCCGACCTTCAGAGTGAAGAGCGATCAAGAGACGGGCGAGACGGTGGTGATGGGCATGGGGGAGCTCCAGCTTGAAATCATGGTGGATCGGATGAAGCGCGAGTTTAACGTGGAGGCGAACACGGGCCGCCCGCAGGTTGCGTACAAGGAGACAATTACCGGGAACGCGGAAGCGGAAGGGAAGTATATCAAGCAGACAGGCGGGCGCGGACAGTATGGACACGTGAGGATTCGTCTGAAGCCCTTGGACAAGAGCATGGACCCCGAGGACATCCCGAAAAACACCAAACGCTACGATGATTTTGAGTTCATTAATGCCATCAAGGGCGGTGTCGTGCCGCAGGAGTTTATCACGCCGACCGAGAAGGGCGTGCGGGAGGCGATGGAGCGCGGCATCGTGGCCGGTTTCAGGATGGTGGATGTTTCCTGCGAGCTCTACGACGGTTCATATCATGATGTGGACTCATCCGAAATTGCGTTTAAGATTGCGGGCTCAATGGCGTTTCAAGATGCTGCGAAGCGGGCGAGGCCGGTACTCCTTGAACCCATCATGAAGATAGAGGTGGTAACACCGGAGAAGTTCCTCGGTGAGGTCACGGGGCATCTCTCCTCCAAGCGCGGCGAGGTGAAGGATGTGGAAGAGCGCGGGCTCAATAAGGCGATACGCGCCGCTGTGCCGCTCGCCGAAATGTTCGGGTACATTACGGCGCTCCGCTCCATGACCGAGGGCCGCGCTTCCTTCACGATGGAGTTTGACCGGTACCAGATAGTTCCCGCGAACGTTGCACAGCAGATCATTGAGTCTAGGAAGTAGTCGCTCGAGCTTGTGTTTTGGAAACGCGCGTCTCCCGCTACTGCGGGATCGCTATGCTCGTCCGCCGCGGCGGACTGCGCAATGTTTCTAAAACACAAGCTCTCGCTTTGGTGGAGGGAAGTAGAGTACATAGGGTAACCCTTGGCAAAATAATCATAAAATCACGTTCCCCAAAATAAAGGGTATTAACCGCAGGGCAAACAATGCACCCCTTTTGTGTTTGCTTCGCTCACACTTTCCCGTCCCGCTACAGGCGGGACGGGGTATTAAACCCTTTGTTCCGACATCGCTCGGACGCCATGTCCACCGCAGGCGGACGCGGCGCTCCTCGCTTGTCGGAATAACCTTTATTTGTAAAAGCACAAAAAAGCTCTCCCGTGGGAGAGCTTTGAAGTTGCCGTTGGGCGGTCATCTTTTTTCCGGCCTTCTCATGCGCCATGCAATGGCGACCCCGATCGCCACAAGCACCGCTAACACGAAGACCCTGTCCCACCGAATCCATGGCAACAGCCACAGGATCGTTTCCATATTTTCTCCTTTCGTAAAAGTGGGGGGCTCAACTGTTGCTAGTATACACTAATTGACAAAACTGTCAAGCTCTACAGACATAGAAATCAGTCATGCAGTTTTCCACAAAAAAAGCGTCCCCGCCCATTATTTAGCGCAGAAAAAGTGTTACCAT
>VMFH01000053.1 GCA_007375925.1 Parcubacteria group bacterium Gr01-1014_72
CGTTGAAGGTAGCTCGTATGATTCCATTAAAATCCCCCCGTCAGTATCTACAATCACCGTCCTTAGCCCGAACGGTGGGGAGACACTACAAGCCGGTCAGAGCTTCACGGCTCGTTGGGAATCTAGAAATCTACCAAGCCCCGCGCAAATTTCTGTTGCTTTGTATCAAGGAGGCACTCAAAAGCGCGTCCTGGACTGTTGTGTGCCGGGAAGCTCGGGTCTTGGTGGTTGGACAGGCGTCTTGCCGGCCGATTTGCCGGCGGGCCAATACTTATTGCGAGTGGAAGCTAGAGGCACCAATGCCTTTGCCATTGATTACTCCGACACTCTTTTCACCATCACCGCGCCGACAACTTCCGCACAGGTTACCCAGCAACTTGGTGCCGCTCTAGATGCGGCTCGTGTGATTCTTGAGAGACTCCGAGCCGATATTTCACAGTAGAGGAGCGGTGCTCGTGACAGTAAGCAAGGAGTACGTTCATCACCAAAACCGTCTCGCCAACGGCGGGGGGGGGGGGTTGCGCAGAGATTTCGCTAATTTTTCACGCCGACCCTCCGCTCCAAAATGACAATCCGCTTTTTCATCTCTTCCATGTCACGACGATTGTCCATCGCGTCAATCCGAAGTTTCAAGTCAAGTTGATTTTCCTCAAGGACCGTAAACCGACGTTCCAAGAGACCCATCTTCCCTTCAAC
Organism: Parcubacteria group bacterium Gr01-1014_72; assembly: GCA_007375925.1. Taxonomy (GTDB): domain Bacteria; phylum Patescibacteriota; class Minisyncoccia; order Phycocordibacterales; family VMFH01; genus VMFH01. Next base: position 697 of record VMFH01000053.1, read on the forward strand.
CCCATCCAATTGTCCCCCGACTTTGTCCATTCTTTGATTTGTATCAGTAAAACCCTGCTGTGTAATTACAGCCAAGTGTTCCACGTTTTCAGCCATTGCTCTAACAGCCTTCTCCAATTTGGCAACAGAGGCGGCGACAGTTTCCACTATAATTTCTTTCCTTTTCATGAGTGTGCCTATTGTATCATAGCAAGCGCAGAGCGGATTTTTGCGGCATTTCCGGCGAAATCATTTTTGTCCCCGACGACCTTGTCGTTGGGGAAGACCCAGATGTGCGCGTGAGGAATTTCGTCGCCGACGATTTTTGAGAGGATGAAGTCCGTCTTGAAGGCTTTTTGCTCTGCGAGGGCGACTTTCTTTACTACTTCAAAATATTCTCCGACATTCGGCACATTCCAGACCCATCGGAAGTGTTTTTTGGGAATGACCTGCATGTGCCCGGGAGATTGCGGGTGAATATCAAGAAACGCGAGGAAGTCCGCATCCTCATACACAATGTGTGCGGGAATCTCGCGCAGGACGATTTTACAAAAAATACAATCGTTACCCATTGCAGTGTCCATATACTATCAGACGCCTTCAAGTGTAAAATGAAAATCTAAAAATGCAAAATGACAGTGTAAGGTGTAAAATGTGTGGACGGAAATTTTTAATTTTTGGATTGTCATTTTGGACTTTTCACTTTGAATTTTAAATGTATCTATATGCCCCCCCATCCTTCATTTGACTCGTATGGGTTCCGGTATGTGCTCAAGGTGTCTGCTCTGCTCGGACTCCTCCTCTTTGTTGCGGATTTTGGCGTGGGAGAACTCTCGGAAAATATTCTTCTCAAACCGTATACTTCTACCGCCTCGCTTGATGCGAGTATCGCAGAGATTCGGGAGGGTCGTTTGGAGCGGGAACTCACGGCGCTTGCGAAGTCACAAGAAGAAGAGCGGGGAATTGTGCTCGGATTCGGCGGAGACATCATGCTTGACAGAGGCGTGGAGGCAAGCATTGCGCAAAACGGCGGGAGCTTCACCTTTCCTTTTGAGAAAGTCGCAGAGCGTCTGCGCGAGTACGATATTCTATTTGGGAATCTTGAGGGGCCGGTTTCTGACAAGGGGAGCGATCGTCAGAACCTCTACTCGTTCCGCATGTCGCCTAGAGCGATAGGGGGACTTACCTTTGCGGGATTTGATGTGGTGTCGGTTGCGAACAATCACACGGGAGATTGGGGCGTGGAGGCGCTTCGCGATACGCTCGCACGTCTTCGCGAGGCGGACATTGCTCCAGTTGGTGCGGGAGAAGACGACATGGAGGCGTATGCACCGGTTCTTTTTACCGTGAAGGGCGTTCGCATTGCTTTTCTCGCCGCAAGCCAGTTCGGGAAAGGACATTTCGTCGCAGGAGAGGATACGACCGGCATTGCGCTCATTGACGAAGCACGCCTCCATGAAAGCATCCTCTCCGCGCGGGAGGAGGGAGCGGACATCGTCATCATTTCGTTCCATTACGGGGATGAGTATACTGCCGAGCCGAATGCCTTTGAGCGGCGCATCGCGCGGAAGGCGATTGATCTCGGTGCCGACCTTGTCATAGGGCACCACCCGCACGTGCTTCAGCCGATTGAGGTCTATAAAGGTGGCTACATCGCGTACAGTTTAGGTAACTTTATTTTTGACCAAGGATTCTCGCCCGAAACCATGACAAGCGGGATTCTGACGGCACGCGTTGTGAACAAAAAGATAAAAGATGTCGCAATCGAGCGCCTCATCATCAACAAAGATTTTCAGCTTGAGTTTCCATAATCGGTTTGTGATATTCCACTATCTCCACCCTCTCTTCAAAAAATACTCCGTCCGCCGCGGCGGACGAGGATAGGACGAGTGGGATTTTATTTTCCCTCCTTGATTTTGCACACATTCTTGCATCGCGTGTACTACTGCGCGAGGTTTCTACTCCGCGAGGTTCAACCTTGCGGAAACCTTGTGGGAAACACCAAGCGAGGTTGACTTTTTCGCCGTTATAATATATGTTTTATTAGACTGTTCTTTGAATTGAACGCGAAACAGAAACACCAAAAGGAAAGGAATTAGATATGTCCCTCGGAATGCAGCTTAGCCAGTCGCCACAACCGTCTCAAACACACAGCCTCGAGTTATCTCAGGCCCACAGACTCTCGCTCCGACTCGCGCTTATTGGGGAGCTTTGGGATGAGCGCTATGAGCCGCAGGCAGTTTGTCCGAAATGCAGACGGGCACTGACGCCTACTGAGATCATCGGTGGGTTTAATCAAGACCCGAACGATTTTACCACCGAATGCACGGGTTGCTGCCACCGCTTCCCGCCGGAGCTCGTCTGTTTTGGAAATGCGAGCAGGGTTGTGCTGCCCTTCTTCTGCGATTCGCAAACGCTTCATCAATTGTCGGGAAAGGAGCGTCTCTCACCGAAGCAGTTGGCGAGTGAGCATCCCGCCATCTTTCGTTCTGCGGTTATCCACCACGGTAGTGTTCGCAGGGCGTTTGAAAGGATCGGTATCAGGTACCCGTTTGAAGAGATTGCCGATTGGAAGGATAAGGTGCGTGGATTTCTCGGCCGTCTCCCGGACACCATCATCGCCGAATGCGTTGATGTTTCGGTCAAGGTCATCCGGCTGATGCGGCGGGAGCTTGGCATTGCCCGTTTCAATCCTCGTCTCGCGATGGAAGAAGATTGAGAGAACAAGTTGTTGCCGGCGACCAAACCACAGTCAAGAATGACTGTGGTTTTTTCTTTGCATGAACCGCAAGAGTATAAAGGGTCGTGCTACAATTCTTTGCATGAAGAAGTATCGTGTCCGCGAGCCGCTCTCTCCGAAAGAACTGGCCTCATGTGCGTCTCACTCTGAACTTATCGGCAGACTCCTCTTCCACCGCGGCATTCGGGATGCGGAGGCCGTGGAGGCCTTTCTTGAACCGGATTTTGAGAAGCATACGCACGATCCCTTTCTCCTCGCCGACATGGAGCGGGCAGTTTCGCGCGTGCTTTCCGCAATCCAAAGGAACGAGCGCATCGCCGTCTGGAGCGATTACGATGCGGACGGCATCCCGGGTGGCGTTATCCTCCACGATTTCTTCAAGAAGATCGGTTTTGCCAACTTCACGAACTACATTCCGCACCGGCACGACGAGGGGTTCGGTCTCAATCGCGATGGCATTGAGGAACTTGCGCACGAGGGCGCGTCGCTCATCATTACCGTTGATTGCGGGACGGCGGACCACGGCGAGGCGGCGCTCGCGCGGGAGCTCGGCGTGGATCTCATCATTACCGACCACCACGAGATCCCGCAGGGATTCGCCCTCCCTGATGCATACGCGACCATAAATCCGAAGCGGCCCGATTGTCAGTATCCGGAGAAAATGCTCTGCGGCGCCGCGCTCGCCTGGAAGCTCGTCTCCGCGCTTCTTACCCGCCTTAACAGTGGTTCCCCATCCTATAGACTACAGACTAAGGACTACAGACTTCCCCCCGCGGGGTGGGAAAAGTGGCTTCTTGACCTCGCCGGCCTCGCGACGCTCTCTGATATGGTGCCGCTACGAGGCGAAAATCGCGTGATTGCAAAGTACGGACTGCAGGTACTCCGGAAGACACCTCGTCTCGGATTCCGCACACTGTGTGCGAAACTTCGTATTAATCAGCAGATGCTCACCGAGGACGACATCGTCCAGATGGTGCACTTCATCGCCGCGCTGCACGCCGGCGAGACCGCCATCAAGGGCACGCGCGACGGCGAGCTGACCATCGCGTGGGACCTCCTCTCGCTCAAGATCGGAAGAGCACACG
>VMFH01000054.1 GCA_007375925.1 Parcubacteria group bacterium Gr01-1014_72
TCACGACGTTTGAGATCGTCCTCAATTTTTGAACTGAAGGAGACCGTATCAGGCCTTCTCCTATCAGCATATCCCACCTCAAGGCGGTAGGGTGTTACTTCTATAACACGGAGCGACTCATCTAGCGTTCCCTCATTTACCACCCCCACAGTTCCATACTCATTTTCGTAAAAAGTCTTTGGAAATAAGGAGATAATTTGCTCTGGTGTCGCATTTGTTGTTATATCCCAGTCCTTTGGCACAACCCCTCGGAGGATGTCCCGAACGCACCCACCAATGAGATATGCCTCAAAACCTGCCTTTTTAAGAGTTTCAGCGACCGCGGCGACCTCATCGGGAATAGGATAAAATTCTTTGTTTTTGGTCACTTTCACGGAAGATATTGTACTACGTCTTTCGTTTCCCGGCCAATTCTCGTATGCTTAATGAGCGCTTGTGGTAAGCTGACAAGGCGTCACAGAGTGCCCCTGTAGCTCAACGGATAGAGTACCGGTCTTCGGAACCGAGGATGGGGGTTCAATTCCCTCCAGGGGCAAACGAGCGAAGACTAATAGATTGTCGTTTGGCGTTTGCAGTGTTGGGGTTTCCAGTGCATACTTGAAACGTAAGATTTTGAAATGGATAGATTTGCTTGCCAAAGATTTGGTTCAAGAAAAATATATTGCGGGTATAGTTTAGTGGTAGAACGCGTGCTTGCCAAGCACGGGGCGGGGTTTCGATTACCCCTACCCGCATAAGAAAAGGTCATCACAGAAATAATGGACACTGACTTTTTGTTGCTGGTGATCATGCAGAAATAAGGGTTTTACAGAAAAATCTGTGGATAACTCTGTGAACAATGTTGATAAAGGACATTCTTTGTCATTATAGAGAGTCCTTTTCTCAATATGGAATCATAAAATAGTTTCACGTGAAACAGACTTAATTGGTTACACGGGAAACACTATCAAAACTTCAGATTACCTAAACAGAGTTTAATGCCCGAAACTGATAAACAGATTATTGGGAGATTGGGTGAAAACATCGCTTGTAGGTTTCTCATGAAACATGGGTTTGAAATCGTTACCAGAAATTATAGGAGAAAATGGGGAGAAATTGACATTGTGGCGCGTAGACGTGAGAATCTCCATTTTGTTGAGGTTAAGACTGTTTCTCGTGAAAACGTTGAGACAATGAATCGTTCCGAGGTTGATGAGTACAGACCAGAGGACAATCTGCACCCTTGGAAGCTCAAGCGCCTTTCGCGGGCCATTGAAAGTTATCTTTCTGAGAAGAATCTTGGAGAATCCGGGGGGTGGCAGCTGGACGCAGTAACGGTATGTCTTGATCTTGCTAAGAGGGTGGCACGAGTGGCACACATAGAAAATATCCTGTAATTTAGGGCAGTTCGTGGTAGCATCAAGCGAGTCTGGGTAGAGGCAGGATCCATGCCCTGTCCCGTTAGAAATTGGCGGGGAGTAGTATAGCGGTAGTATCCATGCTTTGGGAGCATGTGGTCCGAGTTCAACTCTCGGCTCCCCGAAGGCGAATTTCTAACGGGATGAAGGAGCATGAGGTCCGAGTCCGATTCTCGGCACTCCGATAGAATTAGGCGATGGCAGGTGGGCCTGCCCGCCATCGGCTGCGCCTTAGACGCTGGCAGGCGGGGGAGCATGAGGTCTGGGTTCGATTCCCAGCAGCCCGATTGTTATAAAGGACATGCAAAAATCACACGAAAAGATACTTCATCTTGATACGCTTGTGGCGTGGCGTGAGGCGCTCCGGCGTGAGGGGAAACGGCTCGTCGTGACGAACGGGTGTTTTGACCTATTGCATGCGGGACATATTGCGTACCTTGAGGAGGCACGCTCGCTCGGGGACGCACTTCTCGTTGGAGTTAATGGTGATGAGGCAGTTCTTGCCCTCAAAGGGAAAGGACGGCCGATTAACGCAGAAAATGACCGAGCGATAATTATCGGAGGCTTGGTGGCGGTTGATGCCGTGTGTGTGTTTCCTGAGACGACCGCTACGAATTTTTTGAGAGTTGCGTTGCCGGATTTCTATGTGAAGGGAGGCGACTATACGATTGAGACGCTTAACGGGGAAGAGCGTGCGGTGGTGGAGGAATGTGGTGGGAAAATAGTAATCCTCCCCTTTATTCCGAAACGTTCAACAACGGGGATTGTTGAGAAGATACGAACCATGTTTCATGGTGAGAAAAGCTGATTTGCAACGATTTCGAGCGGGCGTTCTTGCGTATTACCGCCACAGCTGGCGCGTATTGCCATGGAGGAAGACGCGCGACCCGTACAAAATTTTTGTGTCGGAGGTGATGCTTCAGCAAACGCAAGTGTCGCGAGTGGTGGGAAAGTACGAAGCGTTTGTGAAGAAGTTCCCGAGCTTCAAGGTGCTTGCACGAGCGCCTCTCCGAGAGATGCTCGTGGAGTGGCAGGGGCTCGGGTACAACCGCCGCGCGCTTCTTTTGAAGCACGCGGCGGAGATTGTGGCGCGCGAGTACGGCGGAAAACTCCCGCGCCACGTTGAAAAGATTGACGCGCTTCCGGGTATCGGACCAGCGACGGCCGCGGCGATACTCGCGTATGCGTGGAACGAACCGGTGGTTTTTGTTGAGACCAACATCCGCACCGTTTTCATCCACCACCTTTTTCCAAGACGACGAAATGTTCGTGATTCGGAAATTGAGACATTGGTCGCACAGACGCTCCCGCGACATTCCAACATTCCTAGGAATGTTGGAATGTCGCGGCATGCAGGGCGCGGGCGAGGCATGGACGGAAGAGTGTCGGTGCGTGAGTGGTACTACGCGCTCATGGATTACGGCACGCACCTCAAGAAAACAATCGGCAACGTAAGTCGCCGGAGCGCCTCATACGCGAAGCCGTCCCCCTTCAAGGGTTCCAGAAGGGAAGTGCGCGGGAAGGTGTTGAAAGTTTTGACAAAAGAGAAAAGAATTTCCGTCCGGGCATTTTCAAAAAGAATTGCTATTTCGCATAATCTCTTCAACGATGTTATCGGTGAGCTTATCCGTGAGGGGTTCGTGACGAAAAAAGGTAAAGAACTTTCACTTGCATGAGCAGTACATTTAAGAGGCGCATTGAGGATTTTATTTGTGAACGCTGTGGCGAGAAAGTCACGGGGAATGGGTATACCAATCACTGCCCCGTGTGTTTGTGGGGGAAACATGTGGATATGCATCCGGGCGATCGGGCGAATACGTGTCGCGGAATGATGGAGCCGGTCGGAGTTCTGGGGGGGACGGGGAAGTGGCGCATCGCGCACCATTGCACGCGATGCGGTGGAGAGCGACGGGTGAATGCGGCGCCGGAAGATGATTTTAAAAAACTTCTTGCGCTCGCAGGACGGGAGACAAAAACAGAATGAGAAGAAAAATTTATTCCTATATTCCCCAGAATATGGGAATAGATTTGAGGAAAGGAGGGAAGAGGAAGTGCGGCATCTCCATAAAAAACATTCCGACCCCGCTAGAAGCGGGGTCGGAATGTTGCGCGAACAGTTGAGAGGAATGGAAAAAATAAGCGCTCACGTTCGGGGAGGGGATACCTACTCCCTTTCAAGAACATCAGTGAGTGTCTTTGTAAGCGTCGGGGCAATCTTGCTCTGGAACACGCGCAGGTTCACCTCTCTGTCGCCTCCAAGGAAAGCCGCGAGGCCCTGCGCCGTCTCTTCCGTGAAGCTCCGATTGATGTGTTCAAGCGTAATGGCGCGCAGGTCGCGCGCGGCGGTCGTCTCCGCATCCTGTGTGAGGGTGATGAGGCCGATGAGTCTGCCCTCGCCGTTCACAACAACGCCCCCCGAGGAGCCGTGCTGGGCGAGGAGGTTGCCGCCGAGTCCGAGCACATCAAGGACGCTCTTTGTGAAGGTGTAGTGTTTCGTGACGGTCGCAAGCGAGGTGAGAAGGTAGAGCTCGCGCTGTACAGCAATGCCACCGAGGAACCCGGCGGGGTAGGCGCCGAGGAACACCTGCTCGCCGACTGCGGGTTCCTCCGTCGTTTCAATCTGGATAGCGCTCCAGCTGTCGGGAAGTTTTGCCGTTTCGTCGGTTCGTCCTGTAATGAGGAGAAGGGCGTAGTCGTGCTCGCCGGTGCCGGTCGGATTTTCTTT